>NZ_JARCCY010000099.1:0-1427 GCF_039907775.1 Arthrobacter sp. CC3 | reverse complement strand
AGTAGTACTTTGTTAGGTTTCGGTGAAGGGGTCTTTTAATCGCTGGCCTGACCTGTTAATTTCGTTTCGTGGGTATGGAAGAAGCGGGGCTGCGGGTCGAGCTGGAGGATTACGTCGGGGAGGTTTTCGCCTCGTTGGGACGGAAGGACCAACGGGCGAAGGGCCGGTTGTATCTGCAGGGGCTGATGCTGGAGGGGCGTCGCAAGTCGATGCAGCCGATGGCTGAGCGCCTGGATGTGGACCACCAGCAGCTGCAGCAGTTCGTGACGTCTTCGCCGTGGAAGGTGGAGCCGGTCCGCCGTCGGCTGGCCGTTCTGGCCGACGAGGCCATCGCACCGGAGGCGTGGGTGATCGACGATACCGGCTTCAAGAAGGACGGGAAGGCATCGGCGTGCGTGGCGCGCCAGTACTCGGGCACGCTGGGCAAGATCGGCAACTGCCAGGTGGCCTCCACCGTGCACATGGTCACCGATCAGGCCTCGGCCCCGGTGAACTGGCGCCTGTTCGTGCCGGAGGCCTGGGACGATACCTCTGCGGACACCAACGAGCATGCCGAAGCCATCGCCGCCCGCCGGATCAGGGCAAGGATTCCCGAATACGTGCGGCACCGGCCCAAGTGGGAGCTCGCGCTGGAGATGATCGATGAACTCGGCCGTTGGGGGCGTACGTGCCCGGTCGCGGTTGCCGACGCCGGATATGGGGACAACGCGCTGTTCCGGCTCGAGCTGACCCGGCGGTCCATTCCGTGGGTGATGGCGGTCAAGGCATCCACCAGCGCCTACCCGGCCAACGCCGTTCCCGAACCCGCCAAACGCTCCACCTCCAGGGGCCGGCCCAGTATGCCCCGCTACCGACAGGCCCCGGCCAGCCTGGCTGAACTGGCGGTGGCTGCAGGGAGGGGACAACTTCGCCGGGTCACCTGGCGGCACGGCACCAAGAACACCGGCACCAACAAGACCGCGGCCATGAAATCCCGCTTCCTCGCCCTGCGCGTCAGGCCCGCGAGCCGGCACATCGCTCCCGGCGAAGACGGATCGCTGCCCGAGGCCTGGCTGATCGCCGAATGGCCACCCGGCGCCAAGGAACCCACCGACTACTGGCTCTCCGACCTGCCCGCCGACACGCCAACCAGGACCCTGGTCAGGCTGGCGAAAATCCGGTGGCGCATCGAACACGACTACCGCGAACTGAAAACCGGTCTCGGCCTCTCCCACTTCGAAGGACGGTCCTTCCCCGGCTTCCACCACCACGTCACCCTCGTGTCCGCAGCACACCTGTTCGTCACCAAAAAACGCCTTGCCACCCCAAAAGCAGCAGGGGCAGCCTGAGCCTGTACGGAGTCCTCAAAGAACTCCAACGGATCCTCATCCGACAGCTCCGCCGCTGCCCCTACTGCCAACACGCCCCGCCAACCTAACAAAGTACTA
>NZ_JARCCY010000098.1:0-1456 GCF_039907775.1 Arthrobacter sp. CC3 | reverse complement strand
GTCAGGCTGGTTGTGAGTCAGTCAGTGATTGAAGAGGAGCAGCCATGTCTGTTGGGCCGCGAGGTATTAGCCGCGATGAGATTCGGGAATTGGTGCATCAGTACTATGTGCAGCCGTATGGGACGAGGAAGGAATGGCTTGCCTCCCAGCCGGTGACTGAATGGACGTTTCGGCGCTGGCGGAAGATGGTGCAAGAGGGTGACCTCGACCGGAATCTGATTCCACGAGAGCATGGGAACATGGCCCGCACCAATGGCGAGTGGTCCGCGTTTGAGAAGGCGCGCGCCAAGGAGATCGCTAAACATCAGTCCGAAGTCGAACAGCTCCAGAGTCGGATCCGTGAACTCGAAGGCACGAATACAGCCTTGGGAAAAGCTATCGGGCTCTTGCACGAGTTGAGCGTGCCAGAGCCCGATACGGCCCAGACGAAAGATCCGAAAGGTTCATCGAAGCCGAGAACCTCCTCGTCCGGCAACTGACAACGCTCACCGGTTCGCAACGGCGAGCCCTCGAGGTCGCCGGCGTATCCCGCTCGACCTGGCACTACCGGCAGAATCCCCGCGAACGGGTCCAGAACCCGCTCGGACAATCTGAGCGCGCTTACCACTCACGTCTCAGCGCGAATGATCGCGACCGGATCTGCGAATACATCCTGGCCGGGTGGGTCAACGAGGTCTCCGTTGATCATTCCTACGCGGCTGCGTGGGACGCGGGGGTGATGCTCGCTTCCCGCCGCACATGGTGGCGGGTCGCGGCGCAGATCGAGGACCAGATGCTGCGCCCCACCATCCCGACCAGGAAGGGGAGCAACCGGGCCCCGCGGGAGAAGCCCGTGGTGATGGCCACGGGCCCGGGGCAGGTCTGGTCCTGGGACATCACCGATCTGTACTCCCCCTGGCGGGGACGCTCATTCAAGGCCTACTCGGTCCTTGATATCTACTCCCGGCGCATGGTTGCCTGGCGGGTCGAGGAACGGGAAGCCGACCACCTCGCCGTGGAGATGTTCGAAACCGCGATCGCCCGGCATGGCGCACCATGCATAGTTCACTCCGACTCGGGGCCGGCAATGCGATCCAACCTGCTCCGGAATGCTCTCACCAGCCACGGCGTGGAACTCTCCCACAACCGGCCCTACGTCTCGAACGACAACCCCTTCTCCGAATCCGGGTTCCGGACCATGAAGTACAGGCCCGGCTACCCCCGGGTGTTCAAAGAAGTCGAGGCCGCCCGCGACTACCTCGCTGAGTACGTGCCCTGGTACAACACCCAACACAAACACTCGGGCATCGCACTGTTCTCGCCCGCCGAAGTCCATGACGGCTCCTGGAAAGAAGTCTGGAAGACACGCGACCAGGCACTACAGCGCTACTACAACAAACACCCCGCACGATTCCACCAGCGCCCCAGCACACCCGCGCCCGCCCGCCATGCAGGAATCAACCTTCCTCCAACAAAA
>NZ_JARCCY010000097.1:0-1461 GCF_039907775.1 Arthrobacter sp. CC3 | reverse complement strand
AGGAACCCCGGCCATGGCTGTTGGTGTGTTTGATCTTTTTTCCATCGGGATTGGGCCGTCGAGTTCGCATACGGTGGGTCCGATGCGTGCTGCGGCGGTGTTCGCCGAAGAGCTTCGGTCCTCCGGTGACCTGGCGAGGGTGGCGGGGTTGCGGGTGGATTTGTATGGCTCGCTCGCCGCGACCGGGCATGGTCATGGGACGATGACGGCGATCCTGCTGGGGTTGGAGGGTTTCCATCCGGAGAAGATCCTGCCGGCGGAGGTGGAGGAGCGGCTGGCGGCGATCGCGGAGTCCGGGAAGCTGCGGCTGGCCGGTGCTGTTGATGGTGGCGGGGTGGCCCTGGAGTACGGGGTGAAGGATATGGTGTTGCGGCCGTTGACGGTCCTGCCGCGGCATACGAACGGGATGACGTTTACGGTCACGGATGGCGCCGGTGAGGTGCTGCATGTGGCGACGTTTTTCTCGGTGGGCGGCGGGTTTATTGTCCGTGAGGGTGAGGAGGACGCGGCGCAGCAGGAGCTGGAGGAGTCGAAGAAGGAGCTGCCGTTGCCGTTCCGTACGGCGGCGGAGTTGCTGGGCCGGTGCCAGTCCAAGGGTTTGTCCATCGGGGAGATCATGTTCGTGAACGAGCGGGCGTCCCGGTCCGAGGAGGAGATCCGGGCGGGGCTGCTGCACATTTACTCGGTGATGGAGGAGTGTGTGGCGGTGTCGTTGAAGCGTGAGGGGTTGTTGCCGGGAGGTTTGAAGGTCCGGCGCCGGGCTCCGGACTGGCATGAGCGTTTGCTGAAGGAGACCCGGGACCAGGATGCGGGCCGGCAGGATCCGGAGTACCGGGATCCGAAGTACTGGCAGGAGTGGGTGAACCTGATCGCGCTGGCGGTCAATGAGGAGAACGCTTCGGGCGGGCGGGTGGTCACGGCGCCGACGAACGGGGCGGCCGGGATCATTCCGGCGGTGTTGTATTACGCGCTGCATTTCGCGCCGGGGATGGATCAGGCCACGCAGGCGGACCGGGATGATGTGGTGGTGAAGTTCCTGCTGGCCGCTGGTGCGGTCGGGGTGTTGTACAAGGAGCAGGCCTCGATTTCGGGGGCGGAGGTGGGTTGCCAGGGCGAGGTGGGTTCGGCGTCCTCGATGGCCGCTGCCGGGTTGGCGGAGGTCATGGGCGGCACGCCCCAGCAGGTGGAGAACGCGGCGGAGATCGCGATGGAGCACAACCTCGGGCTGACGTGTGATCCGATCGGCGGTCTGGTGCAGATCCCGTGTATTGAGCGGAACGCGATCGCGGCTGCGAAGGCGATCAACGCCGCGAAGATGGCGCTCTGGGGTGACGGGACGCACCGGGTGTCCCTGGACGAGGTGATCGTGACCATGCGCGAGACCGGCAAGGACATGTCCTCCAAATACAAGGAAACCGCGATGGGCGGCCTCGCCGTCAACGTCGTCGAATGCTGAAGCCG
>NZ_JARCCY010000096.1:0-1503 GCF_039907775.1 Arthrobacter sp. CC3 | reverse complement strand
CTTGTTAGCTGCCTCTGCGTCGGATTCCGTCTGGCCGGCGCCGAGGTTGGCGCGGAGTTTGGCGCCGAGGTCGGCGTCGACGTTGGTCCAGTACTGGATGGCGCGTTCCTTGATTTCGGGGGTTTTGACGCCGCCGACTGCACCGGTGATGGTGTCCAGCAGGCGGGCCTTGGCGCCGTCGTCGAACACTTCGCGGTACAGCGTGCCGGCCTGGCCGAAGTCGCCGTCTTCTGCGTGCAGGGAGTGTGCGGAGAGCGTCAGCTCGCCGTCGTTCTCCCAGCCGCCGCCGGCGACCGCGGGCTCAACGGCTGCGGGGCCGCCGACTGAGTTCGGGGCGTAGACCGGGACGGAGGGGGCGTTGAAGAGGTAACGTCCGGCGCCGTCCTGGCTGTAGTTGTTGACCTGGTTCTTGGGCTGGTTCACCGGGATCTGGGCGTGGTTGGTGCCCACGCGGTAGCGGTGCGCGTCGGCGTAGGAGAAGATGCGGGCCTGCAGCATCTTGTCCGGCGACGCGGCGATGCCCGGCACGAAGTTCGAGGGCGCGAAGGTGGCCTGCTCGATCTGCGCGAAGTAGTTCTCCGGGTTCCGGTTCAGTTCCATGGTGCCGACCTTGATCAGCGGGTAGTCCGCGTGCGGCCACACCTTGGTGAGGTCGAACGGGTTGAAGCGGTAGGTCTTGGCGTCCTCGTAGGGCATGACCTGGACGTGCAGGTCCCAGGAGGGGAAGTTGCCGGCGGCAATGTTCTCCTGCAGGTCGCGGATGTAGAAGTCCGCGTCCGATCCGGCCAGCTCTTCGGCGCGGTCGCCGGTGATGGTCTTCACGCCCTGGTTGGACTTGAAGTGGTACTTGACCCAGAAGCGCTCACCCTCGGCGTTGATCCACTGGTAGGTGTGCGAGCCGTAGCCCTGCATTTCGCGCCAGGAAGCCGGCAGGCCGCGGTCGCCCATGAGCCAGGTGACCTGGTGCGCGGACTCCGGGGACAGGGTCCAGAAGTCCCACTGCATGTCCGCGTCGCGCAGGTGGGTGCCCGGGAGGCGCTTCTGGGAGTGGATGAAGTCCGGGAACTTGATGCCGTCGCGGATGAAGAACACCGGGGTGTTGTTGCCCACGAGGTCGTAGTTGCCCTCGGAGGTGTAGAACTTCACGGCGAAGCCGCGGGGGTCCCGCCAGGTGTCGGGGGAGCCGTTCTCGCCGGCGACCGAGGAGAAGCGGATCAGCATCTCGGTCTCGACGCCGGGCTGCAGGAACGCGGCCTTGGTGTACTTGGAGACGTCCTCGGACGCGGTGAACTTACCGAACGCGCCGCCGCCCTTGGCGTGCACGACACGCTCCGGGACACGCTCGCGGTTGAACTGGGCGAGCTTCTCGATCAGGTAGTGGTCGGTCAGGATGATGGCGCCGTCAGCGCCGACAGCCTTCGAGTGTGCATCGGACGTGACGGGAGCACCGGACTGTGTGGTGGACACAGCGGGCGCAGAGATGTTCAAGGTCATCTTTCTCCT
>NZ_JARCCY010000095.1:0-1657 GCF_039907775.1 Arthrobacter sp. CC3 | reverse complement strand
AGCCTCGATCCACCGGTTGTGTTTGATGGGGCGGGGTCGTTCTGATCTTGGTCCGGGTTCGGTCGATGGGCATGACGGGGTTCCCGGCCTTGCTGCCGGTGGTGTTCCGTGGTCCTGGTTGCGCCGAGTCGGCTGGGTGATCAGATAGCGGAGGTCCGTGGTGGCCCGCAGGCCGCTTCGAAGAGGTGTGACCAGCTGGTTTCCCATGGCCAGTGAACGGGCAGGTGCAGGGTGATTTTCCGTGCCGAGGTCGCGATCCTGGCGGGGACCGTGATGAGTTTTCGGCGGATGGTGCCGCTGCGTGCTTTGCCCAGGTCGGTGCCGGCGAGGGTGCCGATGGCGCGCGAGAGGTTGAAGGCGACGCTCGCCAGGACCAGCCAGGCCGCGTTGGCGGTGAACTTTCCCGAGGGCAGGTGCGCCAGGGCACTGTCTTTGAGGTCCGCGTTGACCTGCTCGATGATGGCGTGTTGGCGGTGGGTTTTGTCTGCGGTGACGGTGTCCAGGTCGCTGGTGGTGAAGAAGGCGTGGAAGCGGTGGGTGTCGAACAGGGTCTGTTGCCCGGCTCCTGCTTTGGCGTTCAGTTCCGGGATCCGGCGCACGACCAGGCGCCCGTGGACGCGTTCGGCTTTCTTTCGGCCCACGAAGGCGGTGAACGCGGTTTCGGCGACTTCCGCTGAGGAAATCCAGGCTCCGGTGGTTTCATCGCGGACCGCGTCGGTGTATTGGATTGTGGTCCAGGCCGTCTCGTTGATGGTGGCGATGGCACGTTTGACGGCCGGGTCCATCCTGGCGGTAATGGACACTTTCGCGCCTGAGCGGTGGGCAGCGGCGACGACCGGGTGGCCGTAGAACGCACTGTCGGCACGCAGCAGCACCAGCCCGGTGGCATCCTTGCCTCGCAGCCGTTTCACGGTGGCAAGGATGTCACCGATGAACTTCCCCGCCCCGCGCGGGGAGCCGGAGCTTCCCTTGCGCAGCCTCGCGCCGATGATGACCGGCGCCGCGGTCGCGGTCGAGAGGATCCCGATCAGCGCGTTTAGTCCCCTGACCCCGGAGTAACCGTATCCGGAACCCTGTTTCCGGTAGCCGTGGACTTCCTTGATGGTGTCGTCGATATCGACCAAAGCGTAATCATCGATACCGGAGGCGATCGGGGCCACCGCGGCGACGTTCACCAGCCACCGGGCGGCGAGGGCGTCGAGTTGGCGGACATGGCCGAAGGTGAACGCCCGCAGGAACGATCCCAAAGTTGATGGGGCATATGCGCCGGCGAAGAGTTTCTTCATCCCGCCGTGTCGCAACAAGGCCATGTCATCGATGGAATCGGCTCCGGCGACCATTCCCGCGACCATCGCAGTGACCTTCAACCCCGCATTCGCGCCGAAGTATCCGGGCAGCGTCAGCCACTGATCAGCGAGTTCGCCGAGGCTGGTTTTCACCGCCAGCGCCATCGCCGGGACCAGACCTGCGGCCGACACGAGATTGGAATCATCGAACGCGGCTGACACGCGCGTGGATCTATGGAAAAGTTGCACCTACGAGATGCCTCTCGGATTGGTTAAACGGAGTTCTAGACAAACCCCATTTTTCCCGATCCGACAGGCATTCTCCGTTTAAACCGCCGCTACAACCTCAAACCGACCGGTGGATCGAGGCT
>NZ_JARCCY010000094.1:0-2036 GCF_039907775.1 Arthrobacter sp. CC3 | reverse complement strand
CATTGGCTAGAAGTTAAACCACCTTCTCCTTCAGAGGACTCACACCTCCAAGCAAATGCCCATGCTGGGCGTACAACAAAAGCAGGACCTGCCAATCGGCAGGTCCTGCTTTATGAAACCTAAACGGTCCCGGGTATCTAAGAAATTAGATAGCCTGGATGTTTACGGCCTGGGGACCCTTGGGGCCCTGCTCGGTTTCGAAGGAGACCTTCTGGTTCTCTTCGAGGGAGCGGAAACCGGAGGAGTTGATCGCAGAGTAGTGTGCGAAAACGTCCTGTGAGGAGTCATCGGGGGAAATGAAGCCGAAGCCCTTTTCAGCGTTAAACCATTTGACGGTACCAGTAGCCATTATTTATGTCCTTCGTGAAGGTGGAGGAACTGTCCCGACTTTCGGGTCCTCCGGTGTGGGGTGTTCAAAACCGCTACTTCAGAAGAACGAGGACTTTCGACCCCGCGTACTGCCTGAACTACCAAATACAAACACAACAACGGTCTCTACTGTACACGGGTTTTCAGAGCGGCTTTACCACGGGCATCAGCGGGATGTCCGGGACCGTGATCGACTGCGGTCCGTCGAAGCCCTGCATAAACACCGTGACGAAGCTGAGGGAGACCGTGCCGCCCGCGTCAGGCAGCTGACTCTCGAAGTTGATGGTCCCCTTGCGCTGTCCCCCGGGCGGTATTTCGGGCTGCCAGCTGCTGCGGAACGCATCGGCGTCGAACGTCGTGCCGTCCGGGCCGGTGAGGATGGCGTTGTGGAAGAGGGGCAGTGACATGGAGCTGCCGGTCCCGTTACGTACGTGGATCTCCACCCGGGTGAAGTGGGCGGTGCTCTGCACGCCGAGCACCGTCACCGTGACGCCTTGCGCTTCCGCCACCACCTGGCGTGCCAGCCGCTGGGTACCCTCCTCGTTTCCCGAGAAGTACCCGACGGCGTAACTCGCCCCGGCTGCCAGAAGCCATCCACCGCCGCCAAGCAGGAGCAAGGTCACCAGCACCGTAGCGATTAGTGGACGGGAACGCGTACGCGGGGCAGCATCAGCCGGCGCAGACGGATACGCCGTCCCGCTGTCATAGGGCCCGGCGTGGGCATCCGGGTAGCCTGGCCTCAGGGGCCGCGCGGGCCGCGCCGGCTGCACGCGCATTGACGGCCGGTACTGGGGTTTGGGCCGCCTGGGGGGCGGCTGCGCCTTGTCCTTGAGGTAATCCAGCGCCTCACCGCCCAGGGCAACAACAAGGCCCATGGCCGGGGTCACGAACCATGTCCACGTCGGTGTCAGCTCGGTCAGGAACGCGGTCAGGCTGTTGCCGATCAGTCCCACCACGTTGATCGCGGCCGCGAAAAGCAGCGCCGCGCCCAGACCTTTCTTGCGGGCGGCGGCAGGGGCGGGCCTGCGGCCCTCCGGCCGGCCGGCCGCCTCGGGAGGTGAGCCGCCGTCGTACGTCCCTTCAACAAACCGGAGCAGCACCTGTCCGATCTGGACCTCATCGCCGTCGGCGAGCTCCGTGGGCGAGGTGATCTCGTGGCCGTTGACCCAGGTGCCGTTGCGCGACTGTTGGTCGGCAAGGATTGTCCGGCCCTCCAGGGAGGTCAGCTCGGCGTGGCGGCGGCTGACTCCGGACACCGGCAGGCGCAGCCGTGAGCCTTCCCCGCTGCCGATGGTGGAGGTGCCGTGCGGAATGCGGAGCCGGCGTCCCGCCGCTTCACCGTTGACCACCACGAACTCGTCCCGCAACCCCGATGCATCCACGACTTCCCCGACCAGCCAGGAGGGCGCCGGCCCCCGAGAGGCGAAAAACCGCCGCCGGCGCTAGCGAACGGCATACAGTAAGTCTCCTCGCGGCGGGTGGGGCTGACAAGAATGGGACGGCCGTTCGCGACGGCGGGGTGCCGGGGACTTTCGGCACTTCCCCGGCCGCAGGATCACGCAGAGGGTGGAGGTATGGCGGCTGCTACCACTAGGAGTCTGCTGAATTAGTCGTGGGTGGGCGCGTCGACTGGACTGGTGGGCCTGGTGGTTAAGACTGGTCTTATG
>NZ_JARCCY010000093.1:0-2562 GCF_039907775.1 Arthrobacter sp. CC3 | reverse complement strand
AAGCGCTCCCCCAGGGTCGACTGCAGGTATTCCGCGATGCCCAGCCGGACGTCCAGGCCCACGATGTCCGTGGTCCGCAGCGGTCCGGTGGGGTGCTTGTAGCCCAGCACCATGGCGTTGTCGATGTCCTCGGCGGACGCGACACCTTCCTCCACCATGCGCATCGCTTCCAGGGCGATGGCCACGCCCAGGCGTGAGGAGGCAAAACCGGGCGCATCATTGACGACGACGGCGGTCTTGCCGAGCGCCTCGACCCACCTTTTCGCTGCGGTAGCCAGCTCGGGTGAGGTCCGTTCGCCGAGCACCACTTCGATCAGGGTGGACGCCGGCACCGGGTTGAAGAAGTGCAGGCCCAGGAAGTTGCCCGGACGCTTCAGTTCCTTGGCCAGTCCGTTGACGGACAGCGAGGACGTGTTGGAGGCCAGGTAGGCGTCTGCGGCAAGGCGCTCCTCGATGCCGCGCAGGGATGCCACTTTCAGGTCCCAGTCCTCCGGAACGGCTTCCACCACCAGCTGGCGGTCCTTGAAGTCGTCGTAGTCAACGGTCACGGAGAGCCGGGAAACCATCTCGTCCAGGTTGCCGTCCGTGGCGCCGCGCTCGATGCTCTTGGCGGCCGCGGACTCCACGCGTTCCCGGGCAGCTTCGGCCGAGGCTTCGTCCCGCTCCACCACCAGGACGTCGGCTCCGTTGATCAGGAAGGCGTGGGCGATGCCCGCCCCCATCCGGCCGCCGCCGAGGACGCCGACAGTAGCGGGAAGCCCCGCCGGAAGTACGGAATTGCCCATGGTTACTTCGTCCCGTCTGATTTGTCTGAATTCTTGGCTGTCTTCTTGTCAGTCTTCTTGTCCAAGAAGGCCTGCATGCGATCGAACTTCGCCTGGGACTCGAAGAGGATCCCCTGCGCCAGCTGGTCGATCAGCGGGTGCGCCTCGGCCGGTGCGTGGAACACGGACTTGGTGATCCGCACGGCCAGCGGATCCTGCCGCGCAATACGGTCGGCGAGGCTGTGGGCGCCGTCCATCAGGACCGGTGCCTCGTGGATCTCAGTGATGAGGTTGACGGCAAGGGCCTGCTCGGCGCGCAGCACCAGGCCGGCCAGCAGGATCTGCTTGGCAACGGGTTCGCCCACCAGCTCCTTGAGCCGCCAGCTTGCGCCCGCCGCGGCGAGGATGCCCAGGCCGGTCTCGGGATTGCCGATGCGGACGCTGGGCGTGCCGATCCGGAAGTCCGCTGCGTAGGCGAGTTCCGCGCCACCACCCAGGCAGTAGCCGTCCAGGGCCGCAATGACGGGCATGGGCAGCTTGGCGATCCGGACGAAGATCGTGGAATTGATGCCCTGGAGGGCGTCGTCCCGGCGCCGTTCCCGCAGCTGGGCGATGTCCGCACCCGAGGCGAAGACGCCGTCCACGCCCGCAATGATGAGTACCTTGGGGTTCTGCTCCAGCGCGGCGCACACGGCATGGAGTTCGTCCACCATCTGCTGGTCGATCGCGTTCCGGACTTCGGGGCGGTTGAGGAGCACCACCACGCGGTCCTCACGCTCCTCGACCAGGAGGGTTTTGAAGTCCAGGGTGCTCAGGCCGCGGGTGCTCAAGTGGCCGTTCGCGCTTTCCGGGGCCGCCATTACACGCGCTCCAGCAGCATCGCGGTGCCCTGGCCGACGCCGATGCACATGGTGGCCAGGCCCATCCTGGCGTCCTCGCGTTCCATCCGGCCCAGCAGGGTGATGGCGATCCGTGAGCCGCTGGAACCGAGCGGGTGCCCCAGGCTGATGGCGCCGCCGTCGCGGTTAACAATCTCCGGGTCCAGGCCCAGCCGCCGCATGCTGGCGAGCGACTGGGTGGCAAAGGCTTCGTTGAGTTCGACGGCGCCGAGGTCGCCCACGCTGTACCCGCTGCGCTTGAGGACTTTCTGGGTGGCCGGGACAGGACCGATGCCCATGATCTCGGGTTCGCAGCCGGCGGAGGCGCCGTCCACGATGCGGGCCCGGGGCGTGAGGCCGAGCCTTTCGATGGCCGCCTCGGACGCGACGATGATGGCGGAGGCGCCGTCGTTCAGCGTGGAGGAGTTGCCGGCGGTGACAATCGAGCCGCCCTTGACCACGGGGCGGAGCCCGGCGAGCACGTCCATGGTGGTGCCGGCCCGGGGGCCTTCATCGGTGTCCACTACCGTTTCGCCCTTGCGGGTCTTGACCCTCACCGGGACGATTTCGTCCTTGAACCGGCCGGCCGCGATGGCCGCGAGGGAGCGTTCGTGCGAGCGGACGGCGAAGGCGTCGGCGTCTTCGCGGGAGATGCCGTCCACGCGGCCCACTTCCTCTGCCGTTTCCGGCATGGAGTAGGTCATCTTGCCGTCGCGGGACAGCTCGCCCTTCTGGAACAGCGGATTGGCGAAGCGCCAGCCGATGGAGGTGTCGAAGATGGCGCCGGGCTTCGCGAAGGCGGTCTGCGGCTTTTCCTGCACCCAGGGGGCACGGCTCATCGACTCGACGCCGCCGGCGATCACGATGTCAGCTGCACCGGACTTGATCATCTGGCTGGCCATGATGATGGCGCTCAGGCC
>NZ_JARCCY010000092.1:0-2628 GCF_039907775.1 Arthrobacter sp. CC3 | reverse complement strand
TGTTAGCGGCCGTGAAAAACTGCCCATAGGCGGCCACATAAGTGCCCACTGATGGCCAGCAAAAGTGCCCATTGGTGGCCATGAGATCTGCCCATTCTTTTCTAGCACCGCCGTGTTCTTAGCGGCGGGAGCCCCTTCCTGGAGTTTTGATGTCGGTGTCTAGTCGCACCAAACCACATCAGGAAGAGGCTCTGTATGAAGTCTGACGGAGAAATCATGGAAATTCTTGAAGCGTACGATCTTACGCAGTCGTTGCGTGCCGCGGCGCAGCTCGCGGGTTGTTCCCACCACACGGTGGCCAAGCACGTCGCCGCCCGTGACGCCGGGCGGCCCCTGGCGGAACCGGTGGCCCGGGACAGGGTAACCGATGAATTCCTGCCCAAGATCGAGCAGTGGGTCGATGCCACGAAGGGCCGGATCCGGGCTGATATCGCCCACACAAAACTGGTCGGGATGGGCTACGAGGGATCGGAGCGCTCTACCCGCCGGGCGGTGGCCCAGGTCAAGGCAGCCTGGAAGCTGGGACGGGTGCGGGTGCATCGGCCCTGGGTGACCGAGCCAGGCGGCTGGCTGCAATATGATTTCGGGGACGGCCCCTATATTGACGGGGTGAAGACCGTGTTGTTCGTGGCCTGGCTGGCCTGGTCGAGGTTCAGGATTGTGATCGCGCTGCGGGACCGGACGGCGCCGTCTGTGTTTGCCGCCCTGGATCGGTCTTTCCGGCTGATTGGGGGTGTCACGACTTACATCCTCACTGACAACGAGAAAACAGTGACCGTCTCCCATGTCGCCGGCGTTCCGGTGCGCAACCAGCAGACCGTTGATTTCGCCCGCCACTACGGGGTGACGGTGTTGACCTGCCAGCCGGCGGATCCTGCCTCAAAGGGCGGGGTGGAGTCGTCGGTGAAGGTTGCCAAGGCCGATCTCGTGCCCAAGGACACAAACCTGCTCCCCGAGTATGGATCCTTCGCCGAGGTGGAGGCCGCCTGCGAGGCATTCATGGCCCACATCAACGCCCGCGAGCACCGAACGACCAAGCGCAAGACCGCTGTCATGCTTGCCGAGGAGGCCCTGCGCCTGCACCGGGTCCCGGAAACAGCGCACACGGTCTCCTTCGGCCTGGCCCGGACCGTGCCGCCGAACACGCCCATGGTCACCTTCAACAACGCCATGTATTCCGTGCCGTCCCATCTGCTCGGGGCTCGGGTGTTTGTCCGCGCCCACGGCACCGGACCGGACGAGCAGGTCATCATCGTCCACCACGGCGCGCACGGCCCCGTTGAGGTGGCACGCCATGGCCGGGCACGGCCCGGGAGCCCTGCGGTCAACGACGAGCATTTTCCCGGACATGTGGAGAAAATCCCCGGGGACTACACGCCACGGGCCCGCACCGGGGCAGAGGCAGAGTTTTTGGCCATCGGCGGCGGCGCCGTGACCTGGCTGAAGGAAGCCGCCGCGGTCGGCACGTCCCGGATGAACGTGAAGATGGCCGAGGCCGTGTCCCTGGCAAAGATCGCCGGCGTCATCGACGTTGACCGGGCCCTGGGCACGGCCGCGATCCACGGCCGCTTCGCCCACGGCGACCTCTCCTCGATCCTGCATGCCGGCCGGGCCAGCACCATCACGCACGTCGCCAGGGAGGAAACCTCCCTGACCCAGGGCACCGGCGCCTGGGCCGCCATCACCACCACCATCGTCAGCGAGGACAAGCAGTGACCCCGATCAATACCACCGCCGCGCCCTTGCCCGCGGACGTTGAAGCCATGATGCGTTCCTTGAAGATGCCCCACGCCCGTGCCCTGGCGCCGGAACTGATGGCCACGGCCCGCGCCCAGCGCTGGGAACCAGTGGAAGTCATCAAAGCCCTCTTCGCCGAGGAAGTCAGCGGCCGGGCCCGCTCCATGCTCGCCACCCGGCGCAAGGCCGCCGGGTTCCCGACCGGGAAAACCTTCGATGCCTGGGACCCCGGCGCCTCCTCGATCCCGGCGCCGACCCAACAGGCCCTGCGGACCCTGGAATGGATCCGCCGCGGGGAAAACCTCGTCGTCTGCGGGCCCTCCGGGACAGGAAAGACGTTCTTCCTTGAAGCCCTGGGCCAGCAAGCCGTGGAAGAAGGCATGCGCGTGGCCTGGTTCCGGCTCGAGGACCTCGGCCAACTCATCCGCGCCCACCGCACCGACGACTCCGTCACCCGGGCCATCAACCGGGTGCTGCGTGCCGATTTGGTGGTCGTCGATGACATCGGGCTCCTCGCCGTCGGTGCGGACGCCGCCGAGGGACTCTACCGGGTCGTGGATGCAGCCTACGAGAAACGCTCCATCGCGATTTCCTCCAACCTGCACCCCGCCGGCTTTGACGAGCTCATGCCCAAAACCCTGGCGACGGCAACGGTGGACAGACTGCTGCACCACGCCCACATCTGCCAGACCAGCGGCGACTCCGTCAGGCTGACGCAGGCCCTGACCGGAAAAGGAGTGACACAACTGAGCTAAAACACCGGAACGGAATGGCCACCCACAAACCTATATTTTGCGGGCAGATCTCATGGCCATGTCCGGGCATTTATGTTGGCCACCAGCGGGCAGAAGAACTGGCCGCTGGTGGGCAGAAAGTAATGGCCCTTGACAC
>NZ_JARCCY010000091.1:0-4247 GCF_039907775.1 Arthrobacter sp. CC3 | reverse complement strand
ATTCCTTCCACCGCGTCCTGATCGACCCGCGTGACGGCGCACCGCTGGAAATCGGCCGGACCAGCTACCGCCTCACGCAGGCCCAGCGTCGCTGGCTGCGGCTCCGCGACGGCAAATGCCCCTTCCCCGGCTGCAGCAACCCTTCCCTGGACAACGAAGCGGACCACCTCCTGGCCTGGGCCGACGGCGGCGCCACCGGAATCTCCAACCTCGGCCAGCCCTGCCCCAGGCACCACCGCCTCAAACACAGCAGCGCCTGGACACCAACCGGAGCCGGCACGAACAGCCCGCCGGGATGGACCTCACCGGGAGGGCGGCACTACCCCAGCGAACACCAGGACTGGGAACCACCCCACTGGCCGGCCCACACGGTCATCGGGGACCTACGCGCGGGCCTGGGACCGCCCGCAGATTCAGGACTGTATCCCGAACCGGAGCTACCCCCGGACCCCTTCCCCGAATGGCACCTATTCACCCCCGGGCACGAATACCCTTGCGTAGACGCGGACTTTCCGGGGTGGCCGGCGTTCGTCGATGATCCCGCACCCGAAGGCCTGCTGATCTTGAGTGGGTGAGCGACAGGTTCCTAAGCATGTGCGCTACAAGGGCGCGGAGCGTGCCTCTAAACACAACGGCGGCCAGCGAAATCGCTGACCGCCGCCTCCTCACCTGCCCGGGGGAAGTTCAGGACCCCGGGGGAGTTCAGGAGTAGTCGTAGAAGCCCTTACCCGACTTCCGCCCCAGTTCGCCGCGTGCCACCATGTCGCGAAGGATCTGAGGTGGTGCGAACCGATCGCCGAGGGTTTCGTGCAGGTACTCGGCGATGCCCAGACGGACGTCCAGGCCCACGATATCCGTGGTGCGCAGCGGTCCGGATGCGTGCCGGTAGCCGAGCTCCATGGCCGCGTCGATGTCCCGGGCACTGGCCACGCCCTCTTCCAGCATGCGCATGGCCTCCAGTGCAATCGCGACGCCCAGGCGCGAACTCGCGAAGCCCGGTGCGTCATGGACCACGATGGGGGTCTTGCCGAGCCCGCGCACCCAGCGGGTGGCGGAATCGGCGAGTTCCGGGGCCGAGAGGGGTCCAAGGACAACTTCCACCAGGGTGGACGCGGGCACCGGGTTGAAGAAATGCAGTCCGCAGAGCCGTTCCGGCCGGGCAAGCGTCGCCGCCAGTTCAGTGACGGACAGCGAGGAAGTGTTGGTGGCGATCCAGGCATCCGCGCCAATGAACCGTTCAACATTGAGCAACGCGGACTGTTTGAGCTTGAAGTCCTCCGGAACGGCTTCGACCACCAGGCCGGCCTTGCCGAAGTCGGCGGCGTCAGTGGACACCGCGAACCGGCCCAGGAGCGACTCCAGGTCCTCGGCGACAGCGGCCTTCTCAATCGCCTTGGACAACGTGCCGGTCACCCGGTCAAGGGCCGCTGCCGCGGCCGCCGTGTCGCGTTCGACGACGGTCACGGCCGCTCCGGAGACCAAGAAGGCGTGCGCGATGCCCGCGCCCATCCGGCCTCCGCCGAGGACGCCCACCGTCTGGGGGACGCCTGGGGTTTCTATGTCCGGGATTTCCGTGGTTGCAAGGGAAATGGTCATTTGGTGGCTCCTTTGTGTTTTTTTCGGTCCAGGAACGCCTGCATCCGCTCAAACTTTGCTTCTGATTCAAAGAGGATGCCTTGGGCGAGTTCGTCGATGGCGGGGTGCGCGGATCTCGGTGCCTGCAGGACGCTCTTGGTGAGGCGGACCGCGAGCGGATCCTGGGATGCGATCCGGGCTGCAAGGGCGAAGGCTGCGGGGATCAGCTGGTCTGGTTCGTGCAGTTCAGTGACGAGCCGGACGGCCAGGGCCTCGGCGCCGTCAAGCACTTTTCCGGTGAGCAGGATTTCCTTGGCCAGGGGCTCGCCCACGAGTTCGACGAGGCGCCACCCCGCGCCGGCAGCAGCGAGGATGCCGAGTCCGGTTTCCGGATTGCCGATCTTTGCCCGTGGCGTGGCAATCCGGAAGTCCGCCGCGTAGGCCAGTTCGGCACCGCCGCCGAGCGCAAAGCCATCAATGGCTGCGATCACCGGCATGGGCAGTTTGGCGATGCGCTGGAAAAGGCCGGAATTGATACCGGCCAACGCATCATTGCGGCGGCGTTCGCGGAGCTGGGCGATGTCCGCCCCGGAGGCAAAGATGCCGCCGGAGGGGAGCTGCGCCCCGGAGAGAATGAGGATTCTGGGAGTGCGCTCCAAATCTGCGCATACAGCGTGCAGCTCGTCCACCATGAGCTGGTCGATGGCGTTGCGGACTTCAGGCCTGTTGAGTTCGACGTGGACGGTCTCGCCCGCGTCATGGATCTTGATCGTCTTCACAGGCCCACCTTCGCACTAGCTATTACCCAGCGTCCAATACCTAATAGCAGGCCGATTATTGCGGAAAACTTATGGATTGCGTGAAGAGGAGACGGCGACCCCGCCGTCGTCGATTGATCCTGAATTCTCATTGATCATGCGGCTAATAAGTATTGGACGGCATAGCCGGAAGCTGGGATCGTGATTGGTAAGACAAAGCCGTACCTGCAGAAAGAGTTCCGGATCATGAGCAACTACGCGACCATCAACCCGGCAACCGGAGAACGCGTTGCCGAGTTCCCCACCCTCACCGATGACGAAGTGCAGGACGTCCTGAAGCGCTCCTTCACCGAATACCGCAATTGGCGCTCCACCACCGTGGCCGAACGGGCCGCCGTTTTGACTCGCGTCGCCGAACTGACGCGCGAACGCTCCGAGGAACTCGCCGCCCTGCTGACCCTGGAGATGGGCAAACCGATCGCGGAGGCACGCGGTGAAGTCGCCCTCGTTGCGTCGATCTACGCGTACTACGCGGACAACGCCGAGCGCTTCCTCCGGGATGAACCCCTGGACATCAGCGGACGCGGTTCGGCTGTGGTCCGCACCGAACCCATCGGGCCGCTGGTCGGCATCATGCCCTGGAACTTCCCGTACTACCAGGTGGCCCGTTTCGCTGCGCCGAACATCGCGCTGGGCAACACCGTAATCCTCAAGCACTCACGGAACTGCCCGCAGTCGGCCCTGGCCATCGAGGCTGTCTTCCGCGACGCCGGGCTGCCGGCCGATGTCTACATCAACGCATTTGCCACCAGCGGCCAGATCGCCACCATGGTCGCAGACCCGCGTGTCCAGGGAGTCTCGCTGACCGGCTCCGAGAAGGCCGGATCCGCCGTGGGGGAAATCGCCGGACGGCACATGAAGAAGTATGTGCTGGAGCTCGGAGGCTCGGACCCCTTCATCGTGCTGCCGGACGCGGACCTGGACAAAGCGGTGGCCGGTGCCGTGGCAGGCCGTATGTACAACGGCGGCCAGGCCTGCACAGCGTCCAAGCGCTTCATCATCGTCGGCGACATTTACGACGAGTTCCTGCGACGCTACACCGAGGCCATGTCCAGGATCACGCCGGGCGATCCGACGGATACCAAGACGACCTTCGGCCCGCTGTCGTCCCAGGCCTCGGTGGATGAAATCGCCGAGCTGGTCCAGGACGCAGTTTCCAAGGGCGCCACCGCCATCACCGGCGGGGGCGCACCGAACGGATCCGGCGCCTATTACCCCGCAACGGTCCTGACCGGCGTCACCCCGGACATGCGGGCCTACTCGGAGGAGATCTTCGGCCCCGCCGCGGTCGTCTACCGCGTCGACTCTCCCGAAGCTGCCGTAGACCTGGCAAACGATTCACCCTTTGGCCTCTCCAGCTCTATCTACACCTCGGATGTGGACGCCGCACGGCAGCTTGCCGAACAGCTCGAGACCGGAATGGTGTGGATCAACAGCATCAGCCGCAGCGCGCCGGACCTGCCCTTTGGCGGAGTGAAGCGCTCCGGCGTCGGCCGTGAACTGGCGCAGTACGGAATCAACGAGTTCTCCAACAAAAAGCTCATCCGGATCCCGGCAGCGTAACCCCGCTCGAACCCCCGCGAGGCCGCAGAAGCGCGGCCCGCCCGCCCAACTAGGTAGCAGCAGGTGTCGTTTTGGGCCGTCATAACGACACCTGCTGCTACTTAGTTGGGCCGTCAGATGAAAACTAGAGGAACACTTATGAACCAGGCTTTTGTGTACGATGCCGTGCGCACCCCGTTTGGGAAGTTCGGCTCCGGCCTTGCCGGTGTCCGGTCGGATGATCTTGCCGCGCATGTGATCGGTGAGATCGTGAAGCGGGCTCCGAAGCTCGATGTTGAGCGGATCGACGAG
>NZ_JARCCY010000090.1:0-4482 GCF_039907775.1 Arthrobacter sp. CC3 | reverse complement strand
TGACCAGAACACGCCGCTAGACGGCCATTGGTGGCGTTCCACCCGCCCCGCAACCGCGTTGTTCAGCAGCCTCCTAGGCCGAGATAGCCGCGCGGCGGTCCTTGACGAAGATGCCGTAGGACAGGGCACCGACGATCAGCAGCATGCCGCCGATTAGGAACACTAGCGTGTAGTTGCCGCCGGTCTCGTTCAGGATGAACCCGGTGACGATCGGTGCCACCGCGGCGCCGAGGAACCCGCCGAAGTTCTGGATCGCGCCCAGGGATGCCACCTGGTTGGATTCCGCGATATCCGACGCCAGTGTCCAGAGGACCCCGATCGGCACCTGGGCCGCGAAGTAGCCGACGGACAGCAGCACGATGGCCAGTGCCGTGTTCTCGACGTACGCCACCGGAAGCACAGCGGCAGCGGCGAGGAGTGCACCACCCACGATCGGGATCTTGCGGGCCGTGATGGTGGGGACTCCGCGTTTGATCAGTTTGCCGGAGAGGATGCCGCCGGTCAGGACACCGATGACGCCGCACAGGAACGGCAGGCCTGCGAGCCAGCCGATCTGACTCAGGCTGAAGCCGCGTGCGGTCTGGAGGTAGCTGGGCAGCCAGGTGAGGTAGACCCACACCGTGTAGAAGATGCCGAACGCGCCGAGGACCATGAACCAGGTGTTCTTCTGCTTGAGGAGTTCGCCCCAGCCGGCCTGCCTTTCCTTCGGCTGCTGCTGTTCCTCGAACTCGGCGCCCTTGATGATGAACTGTTCCTTCATCGTGGGGTCGCGGTAGATCCGCAGCCAGACCAGGGCAATGACGATGCCGAAGGCGCCGATAACGACGAACATGCCGCGCCACGTCATGGTGAGCATCAGGAACGTCAGCAGCGGCGGCGCAATCGCGTTGGCAATCTGTGAACCGGTGTTAACGATTGAGACCGGCAATGCCCGCTCGGTCTTATTGAACCACTTGTCCGCCACCTTGAGCCCCGATGTGAAGAACGGGGACTCGGAGATACCCAGCGCAACACGGGCCGCGTAAAGGAAGCCGAAGGAGTTGGCCAGCGCCGACAGCATGGACACGATGGACCACAACCCCGCCGCCCAGGCGAACATCTTCTTCGGTCCGAACCGGTCCACGAGGTAGCCGGCGGGAAGGTTCGCGATGGCATAAGGCCAGGAGAACGCCGAAAGCAACAGGCCCATCTGCAGGGTGTTGAGGCCGAATTCCTTGGCGATGGTGGTGTTGGCGATGCTGAGGTTGTTGCGGTCCAGGTAGTTGACGATGCCGCCGATGACGAGCAGCGCGATCAGGTACCACCTGATCCGGACGCTCTTCAACGGCTTCTCCTGGGACGTATCGATTTCTGCTGAAGCTTGGCTCATGCAGCTCACTCCTTTGTGTTCTGGCGACAGTGGCTGTCGGTTCTGGGGGTTCCCGGGCTTAGCGGCGGGCGTCGTCGATTGCTGCGAGGAACGTCCGTGCCGCCTGGGACACGAGTCCGTAATCGCCGTCGTTCTGGGCAGCTTTGGTGACAAAGCTGCCCACGCCGACGGCGGTCACACCCGCAGCGAACCACGCTGCGACGTTCTCCGGAGTCACCCCGCCTGACGGCATGATGGGTGCCTGCGGCAAGGGCGCCATGATTGTTTTCACGTAAGCCGGTCCGCCGAGTTCGGCGGGGAACAGCTTGACGATGTCGGCGCCGGCTTCGAGCGTGTTGAGCACCTCGGTGGGGGTGAACGCGCCACTCGCGGTGACCGCCTGGTACCGGTTGGCGGTGGCGATCATGTTGGGGTTCAGTTGTGGGCTGACCAGCAGACGCGCACCTGCCGAAACCGAGGCGTAGGCCGCTTCGGCATCGAGGACGGTACCTGCTCCCACCACAATGCCTTGGTCGCCGTACTTGTCAGCAAGGCGCTCAATGACGCCGAGCGCACCGGGAACAGTCAACGGGACCTCGACGGCGCGGATGCCGCCGTCGATGGCGGCCTCGGCAACGCGGTAGGCCTCGTCGGCCGAATCCAGCCGGGCGATCAGCAGGGCGCCGGTTCGGACGATGGTCTCTAGGGTCTCAAATTTGTTTAACATCAATTAAGAGATTACCCCAAATATTCACAAATCAGAACAGTGTGTGAAAAGTTGTTAAGATGGTTGTGACGACATCCCCGAAGGAGCCCCTCGTGAGCACGACAGCACGACCGCTGATCCCCGAGCAGCGCCACCAGGAGATCCTCCGGCTGCTTCGGCGCGAAGGCGTCCTGAGCATCCGCAGCCTCACGGATTACATGAACGTCTCCCACATGACCGTCCGGCGGGACATCACGGCGCTGGAGGACCTGGGCCAAGTGGTGTCCGTCCAGGGCGGCGTACGCCTGGCGGAGTGGACCAGCCAAGAGCCGCCTCGGGAACGCGAGTTCAGGGCGCAGCTGGAACTGCCCCGCAAGCAGGCCATCGCTGAACTCGCGGCAGGGTTCGTGGAGGATGACATGGTGATTTTCCTCGACGCGGGCACCACCTGCCAGTCCGTGGTCCCCTACCTTGGCGGACACAAGAACCTCACGGTGGTCACCAACGACTTCTATGTGGTCACCAGCCTCTTCGCATATCCGAACATCGAGACAATACATACCGGCGGCATCGTGGACCCCTCCAGCGCATCCAGCTGCGGTCGCATCGCCGCGGACGCCATCAAGTCCATCAACATCGATTTGTTCTTCCTCAGCACCGGCACGTGGAACATGTCCCGGGGCGTCACGACGCCGTCCATGGACAAGGTGGAAGTGAAGCTGGCAGCCCTGGAGGCTTCGTCGTCGTGCTTCCTGCTGGCGGACAGCACCAAATTCGGCACCGTTTCCAAGTTCAACGTGGCACCGCTTGAAAAGCTTGACGCCGTGGTGACGGACGAGCAGCTCTCTGGGGAAATGCAGGAGAACATCCGGGATCTGGGCGTCGCTGTGCACGTGGCCACATTGGGGAAGTCGGCCTAACCCGGGCCGACAGGTTCTGGTCAGGCACCGCGGGCGACACTACGCTGGCTGGTACCCCCGCCAGGAAGAAGGACACCGTGGACGAACAGGACATCCTGCAACGCATCCAAGGACTCGTTGAGGAGGAACGCGAGCTTCGCGAAAAAGCGGAATCTGCTGCGCCCGGGCCGGAGCATGCCCCAGACCGCACGCGGCTCAAGCGCATCGAAGAGGACCTGGACCAGTGCTGGGACCTGCTTCGCCAGCGGCGGGCCAAGGTGCAGTACGGGGAGAACCCGGACGAAGCGGCACCGCGGCCGGTCAAGCAGGTGGAGGACTACCGCGGCTGACCTGGCTGCGGCGAGCCGTTCTGCGGGCACAGCAACCGCAACATTCAGGACACCTTTGACACGCCGTGTGACAGGTGCCATAGTTTCAGCATGGACCTGTTGGACAGCTGGACAGCTGCACAAGATCGAGTTGTACGCGTTGGCGCGGCTGAGGCGGTCTTCGCATCCCTCCGTAGCGCTATCGAAGGCGGCAGGATCCCGGTCGGCACCCGCCTCGACTCGGAGGCATCCCTTGCAAAGCAGTACGGCGTGAGCCGCACGATGGTCAGGGAGGCGCTACGTTCATGCACCGCATTGGGGCTGACCGCCACCCACACAGGCAAGGGCACCTTCGTCATTGCTGACAAAGTTGCCCAGGACCTCAAACTTGGCAAGTACTCGGCAAGCGCCCTCGTGGAGGCACGTCCCCACGTGGAAGTGCCTGCCGCTGGGCTTGCTGCGCAACGCCGCAGCAGCGAGGACCTGGAAGCCCTCCGGGAGATCCTGCGCGAAATGTCCGAGGAGGACGATCTCCAGCAGTGGGTGCTTCTGAATACCGAGTTCCACGTGACCATCGCCCGGTGCAGCGGCAATGGCGTGTTCGAATCGTTCCTCTCAGACATCTGCGACGCCATGGCCAACCAGTCGAACACACTCAACCTCGTGGCTGACCGGCGCAAGGAATCGGGTGAGGAGCACGCCCGCATCTTCGCTGCCATCGAGAGCGGATCAGCCGAGGAAGCATCCCAAGCCATGAGAATGCATCTGCACGGGGTGGAATGCGCCCTGGGCACCATCGTCCCCGGAAGCGGGAACTCCAGGGCCGGCCATACGCGCTAGCTCCTAAACCCCGAACCGTACCCACCTTCCCCTGGCTTGCCCTTTCCGCGGCAAGCCCCGCCCCGCCTCCTTGCTGTGGCATAGCCATGCCACCGTGCAGGCTGAGGCGTCACTCCCGCCTGCCCCGGCCCCAGATCCGTACCGCCCAAAATTTTTCGTCCAAGCCCGTCAACGAAGCCCTGTGAGGACCCCAATGAACACATCCCCCACCACCCTGGACACCCGCTCCGAACACGACCTGCTGGGTGACCGCGATGTCCCTGCCGCCGCGTACTGGGGTGTCCACACGCTCCGCGCCGTGGAGAACTTCCCCATCACCGGCCAGCCGCTGTCCTCCAACATGTACCTGGTCCGCGGCCT
>NZ_JARCCY010000009.1:0-166969 GCF_039907775.1 Arthrobacter sp. CC3 | reverse complement strand
CTATTTTCCCTTGTCAGAGCACCTTTTCGCCCTTTAAACACGCCCTTCAACGGCCGCCCGATGAAACCACGGGGCTAAAAGCCGGCAAGGCGTATCAGCCGCCCTTCGAGGCCTTTCAGGATCAGGTGCTGGCGGACGGGTTCGTAGAGCTCCGGGTCAACGATCACCGAGACAGCCGGATCGTCCGCAAGGAGCCGGGCAATGATTTCGGGTGCGTGGTTGTAGTCCTTGTAGATGGCACCGATCGCCGGGCTCAATGCCGTCGTCTTTGACGTGGAGTTACCACGCAAGGTCCAATGCCACCGGGCCGCAAGCACCCTGTCCACCGTGCCCTGCGCCACGATGTAGATGGTTTCGTCCGGTTGCGGCTGGCGTGCACTGGCCAGGAGCCGGGCAACGTAGTCCGGCGTTGCCTCCAGCCGTGCCGCCTGCTTTTCCATTTGGGTTATGGCCCGCGCTGTCGGCGGGAGCCCGGCGTCGTTCAGGCCTGTCACCGAGAAACCGAAGAACTGGGTTGCCGCCAGAGCCAGGACGCATAAGGCTGCCGTCAGACGCTTGTCGTTTCCAGGGGCGAACCCGGACGACGGCGGAGGCAGGATAGATGCCACTGCGGCCACGGCCACCGGCCATGCAAACAGCAGTACGGCAATCAAGTACTTGTAGAAGTAGTAGGAAACAGCGCCGCCGTCCGCGCTTTGCGAGACGGCGAGCCAGAGACAGAGCCCGATGGGAACAAAGAGCCCGAACGATGCCAAAGCCGATCCTCGCCGTCCGGCTTCAAGCGAAGGGCTGGCCACGGCAACCGCGATGTTGGCGAATCCGAGGGCCACCGCGAACGTGATGACTGCGAGGGCCATCCCAAAGTCGGGAAGTTCGATTCCCCCGGTAAGGCCGAGTATCTGCTGGCTCTGCTGCACCAGCGGGGATAGCTGGATTACCGGCAGCAGCACCCCTGCGATAGTGAACGCTGCCACGACGACGGCCGGCCACCACCATGACCGTGGATAGGTCCCTGGCCGCCGAAGGACATGCCAAAGCCGGACCATGCAAGCGACCGCAACGAGGCTGACCAGCAAGACCCAGTTGTTGGCGACACCGACGAGCCCGGCGCCAACGGCAGCCAGCCCCCAAAGCGGAATCCTGCGGGGGAAATTCAGCAGAGCCAGCACCGTTGCGGTCGCCAGGCCGCATGCGAGGTAGAAGTTGGCGAAGCCGTCGTAGACGGGAAGCGAACCTGGACCGAAGATCCAGGCGCTTGCAGCCACGGCGGTGACCGGCGCCATCGCGGCGGAACGCCGCCGGATCGCGGGAAGGGCACAGAGCCCGGCCATGACCAGCACAACCGTCACCACGCAGACGGCGGCCTGGAGGTTAATAAAGGAAATCAACTCGGCGTCGAGGGAGCCGCTATCGGGCCGAATAAGGTCAGCGAAGGTTGCCAGCAGGGCATGAAATCCCTGGGGATACTCCGCGAAGCCCCAAGTGCCCCCGGAGGAAGGACCGGGGATAGTCGGAATGACGCCGCCATGGCTGCGGATCATGAAGTAAATGTTGAAGTGCGACTGGTAGTCCCACTTGTCGGTCATGAGCGACAAAGCATCCTGGGCCGACCTGACCGCCAGCATGGTGCCGAGCGAACTTGCGGCGAGCCCTCCGGCCAGGAAGGGAACAGCGTCGATCCATTTCACCCCCGGCATCAGGCGCCGGAGTCTCGGCCGGGATGGCTTCGTCGAAAGAATCCACTATGAAATCGTCCCGGCTGTCAGGGCCATCAGCAGTGTGCCGTGGTCGATTCCGAGGACGCGTTCCGGCACCCACCAGGTGAGAGGCGCGAATCCCATGGCCAGGAGGCCGTTGAGGAGCAGCCGGAGGGATAATCGCTTCGCCGTCGGAAGGAGTAGAACAAGTGCGGCTGCGAAAGACAGGCCCAGGATTCCGTCCAGCAGGCCGTTCAGGCGGAGAACGACGATCACAAATGCCGCCGCGACAAACGCGGCTGGTCCGCGGAGGGATCGAAACTTCGGTCCCCGCCCTTGAGCGCTTACCTCGAACTTCCGGGCAGCCCGGCGCGGACGCCGCGACTCCTGCTGCAACGCTGACCTCACGGACCTGCCCCCAATCGTAATTACCCGGCGTGCCGTGCCCCTGAATCTAGCTGACGCGTCGTTTTCCGGCCCGACCTGCGATGCCGTCGGCAATCCCCGCCATGGCGGAGGACAACCGTTCCCACCTGTTCGGGGCGAGCAGGGTCACGATCGCGAGGTGCCGGTAGTCTGCCAGGAAACCCTTGATAGCCCACCACAGGTGTTGGCGTCCGTATTTCCTCGCGAGCAGGATACGGTTCCTGAACAGGTAGTAATAGCGCCACGACGCTGCGGTCCGCACCCTGATGGGGCGGCCCCGCAGGGCAAGGTCCGTACCGAACAGGCGGGCCTGCGTCATGGTTCCCAGGGAGTGGCCAAGGGCTGCTTTCGGAGCAATGACGGTCTTCAAACCGGCTGACTGGGTGCGTAGGAAATATTCGGTGTCCACGCCGTCGATAAACAGGTCGCTTTGCAGGGTCCCGAGTTCCTCAATGACTGAAACCGGCAGCAGCAGACCCGATTGGATCGGCTCGCCCCCCAGCTGCACGCCGTTCACGACGCCGGCGCGCCGGGTCGGGAGCCCCCTGATCGAGGCCGGAGCGACCATGCCGACACGGACTCCGGCCTGTTCAGCGGCCAGTGCCGACTCTTCGAGAGCGGCGACGTAGCCGCCGTCGAGCAGGCTGTCCTGATCCATGGTGAGGATGAAGGCGGGCCGTTCTGCTGACGCCAGGGCCACCGCAATCCCGGCGTTCAGCGCCGCGGCGATGCCCGAGTTTACGGCGAGCCGCTCCACGGTGCAGCCGAGATCCTGAAGCTGCCCAAGAATCTGGCCGGGGTCCCGGGAACTGCCGTCGTCAACGACCACCACACGGTTGACCTGGGCCAGTAGGGCGGAGGCGTTGGCCAGGACGTGCTCGTCGGCGTTGAACAGGCTGACAACCGCAGTGGTCGCGTTGGACGACATTCGCTCGCCGGATCAGGCAGGCTTGACGTCTGGCTGCGCGTCAATCCATGTGGCCAGCAGTTCGATTCCCTGGGCAAGGTTGTACTTCGGCGTCCAGCCCAGCACCTTTTCGGCGGCGGTGATGTCGGCCCAAGCATGCCTCACATCGCCCTGCCTGTACTGGCCGGTCACGTGCGACTCGGGAGCGTTGTAGTGCTCCGCAATCAGCTTGGCGGCGGTGCCGATGGTCTGGAACTCGCCAGATCCGATGTCCATCGGTTCGCCCTGGACGGTGGGGGAGACCGCACCGGCAACAATGGCCGACGCGACGTCGTCGATCAGGATGAAGTCACGGCGCACTTCGCCGTCCTCGTAAAGGGGGATGGACTTGCCGCCCATGGCCATCCGGCAGAACAGGCTCATGATGCCCGTGTAGGGGTTGATCAGCGACTGGCCCGGACCGTATACGTTCTGAAGGCGGAGGATCACGGTCTCCACGCCGTAGGACTTCGCCCATGCCTGCAGGACATTTTCCTGGGCGAGCTTCGTGGCACCATAGACGCTCACTGGGGCGGGGAAAGTCTCGGACGCCTTCATTGCAACAGGCGAGGCACCCGGGAAATCCCACTGTGCTTTGTCGAGGGTTTCGCTTGTCCTCTGACCCGGGTAAAAGACTCGGCCGTCGGCATCCTTCCAGGCGCCTTCGCCGTACACGGCGCGGCTGGAGGACAAGACAATCCGGCGGGGAAGCTTGCCGTGGCGGTTGAGGCCGTCCAGGAGCTGCGACGTCCCCACAACGTTGACGAGAGTGTGCCGGGTGGACTCTTCCAAGGACTGACCGGTTCCGGTTTCCGCCGCGAGGTGAATGACGACGTCGGGAGTCACGTCCTGTAGGACGGCGTCCCAGGTCTTCGCCTCCGTTACATCCGCAACGACCAGTTCGGCTGCCGGGTTCAGCTGCTCGGGACGCTCGCCCGTGGCATGGATCTGCGGGTGGAGATTGTCGACGACGACCACACGGTCGAATGCGCTGACGAGGGCATCGGAGATGGCGCAGCCGATGAACCCGGCGCCGCCGGTGACCAGGACGGTGCCGCCAGGACGGGCAGAAGTTGAAGAGGAAGTCACTTGGGACCTTTCGTAGCGAACGGTGTTACTTGCCGAAGGTGTGGCGGACCAGGGCCTTGACGGCAGAGGAGTTCTTGCTGAGCACTGCCTTGGGGAGCAGGGACGCCGCGTGCGCACGCGATGTGAACCTCAGCCGTGCTGACCGGGCGGCCCGGTTCCATCCGAGTTCCTGTGCCTGCGCGGCAGCTACGGCGAAATACTCCCGCTCGCCGGCGAACCGTGAACCGTCCACAAGCTTGGTGGACGAGGCACTGTTGGAGTGCCTGCGGTACTGGAAGCAGACGGTCGGCTCGATCAGGAGCTGGTCACCGTTGTAGATCATGTCCATGATCAGGGCGAGATCCTGGATGATGGGGAAGCCGTCCCGGAAGTCCACCTGCCGGATTTTATCCGTCCGGAAGGCCAGCGACGGCCAGTAGAGCCAGTCGCCGTGCATCAGGTTGGAGGCGATGGCCTCGCCGGAGACGAGTTGGCGTCCGCCGCCCCTGGGCTTGATGAGCTTCTGCTTGACGGTGTCCACAAGGGTGACCACCACCTGGCCCGCTTCGTCGATGACCTGCACCCCAGGCTGGATCAAGGCCGCCCCGGGGTACCGCTTGTGGGCATCGAGGATGGTGGAGACGTAATTCGGCAGCAGGACGTCGTCGCAGCCGAGGATCACCAGCACCTCTTCGGTGGCCATGGCTACGCAGGTCCGGTAGTTCTCCGTGATTCCTGCGTTCTGGTCCTTACGGATGTACTTGACGCGCGGATCGGAGATTCCGGCCATGAAGTCCTTGATCTCATGGCCGGGGTAGGCGTCGTCCACGACGGTGAGGAGCCAGTCATCGCTGTCCTGGGCCAGGACACTGTTGACGGTTTCCTTCATGTAATCCGGATCGCCCCAGTAGGGAATGAAAATATCCAGTGGCATGTGTTAATCCGAACCTTTGTGTTGTGTGTCGGGCTTCGCCGCGTGGGGTCCGGCGGTATCAGGCGTTGTTGCCAGCGAGTCGGAGGGCACCTGCGAGTCGGTGCTGGCCGCGGTGCTGAGCGCTTCAACCTGGACCCGCAGGATCGCCACTTCCTCGGCCAGGGTCCGTGTCTCGTCTTCGACGACCGAGATTTCCCACGAGAGGTGGAGGCATACGCCCAGGAGCATGAGGATGCTCATGGCGAAGAGCAAGTTGGAGGGCAGCTGGACGCCGACGAACTCCGCCACGATGTTGAGCAGGCGGGGGAAAGCTGCCAGGACAAGCGTGGCGACGCCGACGATCAGCCAGAGGGCAGCGTACTTCTCCCGGAGTTTCTTCCGGCGGAGCATTTCGACAACCAGTCCGACAATAGCCAGGGCAAGCAGGAAGGCAGCAATGTTTCCCATGCTCTAGGCTCCCGATGCTTGCGGAGCAGGTACGGCCAGGTGGGACCGCTTCCGGGTCAGGGCAAACAACAGGGCGAACACCGATCTTCCGAGGTATATGGCGGCCTTGGCCGGATTATGGCTGGGTTTTCCGCCCTGCCGGGCACGCATTTCCACGGGCACCTGAGTCACGGTGCACCCCGAGCGAATGGCGACCACGAGGGAGTCAATGGTGTCGCCCAGGTATTCGGCCGGATAGTGGTCAAGGTATTGGTCCACAGCGCGTACGTTGGCGGCACGGAACCCGCTGGTCACGTCGGTGAGGCGGGTCTTGGCCAGCCCGGAAATTACCTTGGCGAGCAGCTGCATGGCCCACTTCCGCGGGCCCGTGACCTTGTAGTCCCCGCGGTTCGCGAACCGGGCACCGATTGAGATGTCGGCATGGGCAAGCCCTGCGAGGACTTCGTCGATGCTCCGCGGATCGTGCTGGCCGTCGGAATCCACCTGGATCACCTGGCGGTAGCCACAGCGGCGTGCGTACTTGAAGCCTGCCCGCATAGCGCCGCCGACACCAAGGTTGAAAGGAAGGTTAAGCACAGTAGCACCGGCCTCGGCGGCAACGGCTGCAGTGTTGTCGGTGGATCCGTCGTTGACGACAAGAACGTCGTACCGGGAGTCTGTATTCAGCACTTCCCGCACGGTATTACCGACGGCTTCCGATTCATTCCAGGCAGGCATGATGACCAGAACGCGCGGATTGGGGGTGGATTCCATGGTGTCCAAACTATATCAATTCCATGATTCGGGTCGGCGGCGGCGCCGCGGGGGAGAGCCCGAGCAGTACAGCCTAAGATGGGACGGGCCCTCCGGACGTCACCCGGCGAGCCCCGGAACTATCTTGCGCAGGCGGAAGGACCAGATTGAGAACAGATCCTACGGACGTCCCGGGCACCACCGGCAAGGGGGAAACGAGGGTAAGTGTCTGCCTCGCGAGCTACCGGGGCGGGCGCTACATCAGGGAGCAGCTCGAATCCATCCTTGCCCAGCTCGGCCCGGACGATGAGCTGGTAATCGTAGACGACGCTTCACCTGACGACACTGTCGAACACATCCGGACCTTCCACGACGGAAGGATCCGCCTCATTGAAGCGGCTGTGAACCAAGGTTACGTCCGGTCATTCGAACAGGCAGCCCTGGCATCGAAGGGACAATACATCCTGCTCGCCGACCAGGATGACGTGTGGGTGCCGGGCAGGCTTGAACTTATGCTTGGTGCGCTGCAGACATCAAGGGTGGTGGCCTCCAATTTCGACGTGCTCGGAGACGGCCCGCGTCCGAACATTCCGCGGCTCCGGGGCGGGGACAGCCGGCGCCATGCCGCAAATATCCTCGGAATCCTCGTGGGATACCGGGCTTATTACGGCTGCGGCATGGGTTTCCGGCGCGACATGCTCTCAGTGTTCACGCCCGTTCCCCGCTACGTGAACGAGTCCCACGACCTTTGGCTGGCCATCTGCGGAAACCTGGCCGGCTCCATGCGGCACTTGGACAAGTCAACGTTGCTGCGCAGGATCCACGATGACAACGCCACGCCGCGGAGCTGGCGCTCGCTGCCTGTGATCCTCCGCGCACGCATCATGCTGCTCCGTTGTATCGGGCAGGCATGGCGCCGCCTTCACCGGCCGTCCTAATGAGTCCCGTCCTGATTAGGACGCCATTGCTCAACCGGTAAGCTGGCTGAATGCAGAAACTCCTTGTCACCGGCGGTGCCGGCTTCATCGGTTCCAATTTTGTCCACTACGTTCTTGAAAACACTGATGATCACGTCACTGTCCTGGACAAGCTGACGTACGCAGGCAACCTGGAATCCCTGAGCGGGCTCCCGGAGGAGCGCTTCCGCTTCGTGCAGGGTGACATCTGCGACGCCGCTCTGGTGGACACGCTCGTGGCAGACGCCGACGTCGTGGTCCACTACGCCGCCGAGTCGCACAACGATAACTCCCTGCATGACCCGCGCCCGTTCCTGGACACGAACATCATCGGCACCTACACGCTGATCGAGGCCGCCCGGAAGCACAACAAGCGTTTCCACCACATCTCCACCGACGAGGTCTACGGCGACCTCGAACTCGATGACCCGGAACGGTTCACCGAAGAGACGCCGTACAACCCCTCCAGCCCGTACTCCTCCACGAAGGCCGGCTCCGACCTGCTGGTCCGTGCCTGGGTGCGCTCCTTCGGGCTGCAGGCCACCATCAGCAACTGCTCGAACAACTACGGCCCCTACCAGCACGTGGAGAAGTTCATCCCGCGCCAGATCACCAACGTGATCGACGGGATCCGGCCCAAGCTCTACGGCAAGGGCGAGAACGTCCGCGACTGGATCCACGCCAACGACCACTCCTCGGCCGTGCTGGCCATCATCGCCAAGGGGAAGATCGGCGAGACCTACCTGATCGGCGCTGACGGCGAGAAGAACAACAAGGACGTCGTCGAGCTCATCCTCAAGCACATGGGCCAGTCCCCGGACGCCTACGACCACGTCGTGGACCGTCCCGGCCACGACCTGCGCTACGCCATCGACTCCGCCAAGCTCCGCGACGAGCTCGGCTGGGAACCGAAGTTCTCCAACTTCGACGCCGGCATCGAAGACACCATCGCCTGGTACCGCGAGAACGAAAACTGGTGGCGCCCGCAGAAGGCCCAGACCGAAGCCAAGTACAAGGAACAGGGCCAGTAGACGATGTCGATCGAGTTCTCCAAGAAGCTGACCGCGCACGAAACCCCGATCCCCGGCGTCGTCCTCTACGACCTCCCGGTCCACGGTGATAACCGTGGCTGGTTCAAGGAAAACTGGCAGCGGGAGAAGATGGTGGCCCTCGGGCTGCCGGACTTCCGCCCTGTGCAGAACAACATTTCGTTCAACGAAAAAGCCGGCACCACCCGCGGTATCCACGCCGAACCGTGGGACAAATTCATTTCCGTGGCCACGGGCAGGATCTTCGGCGCCTGGGTGGACCTGCGCGAAGGACCGTCCTTCGGGGCTGTCTTCACGGCTGAACTGGACCCGAGCCAGGCCATTTTCATTCCCCGCGGCGTGGGCAACGCCTTCCAGACCCTGGAAGACAACACCGCCTACACCTACCTGGTCAACGACCACTGGTCCGCCGACGCGCAGGGCCAGTACACCTTCCTGAACCTCGCGGACGAGACGGCCGCAATCACCTGGCCCGTCCCGCTGGAGGAGGCTGAGCTTTCCGACAAGGACAAGGCCCACCCCCGCCTCGCGGACGTTGTGCCGATGCCGGCGAAGAAGATCCTCGTGGTCGGTGCCGACGGCCAGCTCGGCAAGGCGCTCCGGGAACTGTACGACGGCGACGCGACCGTTGAGTTCGCCGGCCGTGCCGGCTTCGACCTCGGCAGCGAAGCGTCGTTCACGGAGCGGAACTGGAAGAACTACTCAACGATCATCAACGCCGCGGCCTACACCGCCGTCGACACCGCGGAAACTGCGGAAGGCCGGGCAGCTGCCTGGGCCGTCAACGTTGCCGCCGTTTCACGGCTGGCCCGGACCGCCGTCGAACATGACCTCACCCTGGTGCACGTCTCCTCGGACTACGTCTTTGACGGCGTCCGAGAGAGCCACGACGAAACCGAGCCTTTCACCCCGCTGGGTGTCTACGGCCAGACCAAGGCCGCCGGCGACGCGGTCGTCAGTGTGGTGCCGCGCCACTACATCGTGCGGACCAGCTGGGTCATCGGTGAAGGCAACAACTTCGTCCGCACCATGGCATCCCTGGCTGGCCGCGGCATCGAACCGTCCGTGGTCAACGACCAGATCGGCCGGCTCAGCTTCACCGAAGACATTGCCGCGGGCATCCAGCACCTTCTGGAATCCGGCGCGGACTACGGCACCTACAACCTGAGCAACGACGGCGAACCGCAGTCCTGGGCCGACATCGCCGCGGACGTTTATGAGCTCTCGGGACAACCGCGCACCGCTGTTACCGGTGTCAGCACGGAAGACTACTTCAAAGGCAAGGCGGCCGCGCCCCGGCCGCTGAACAGCGTGCTGGACCTGACCAAGATCAAGAACTCGGGTTTCAAGCCGAGGCCTTCCCGGGACGTTCTGGAGACGTACCTCGGCCGGCGGACGGCCGCGGAATAGCGGTCCGATCCATGCGCTTCGATTCGACTACCTTCGGTGTGGTCGCCCTGGCGGCCTACCAGCCGGACTGGGAACTGTTCAGGACCCAGCTTCGATCCATCCAGAACCAGACGCATTCGCAGTTCCAATGCCTCATTTCGGCGGACGGCGGCTTTGCCGAAGTTCGTGACTTCGTGGACCGGGAACTCGGCGGCGACGAGCGGTTCCGGGTGCTCGGGTTCGAGGACAGGCTGGGGTTCTACGGCAACTTCGAACGCGTCCTGCAGCACGTTCCGGCCGAAGCGGCGTGGATCGCGTTGTCGGACCAGGACGACTCCTGGTATCCGTCGAAGATTGAATCGATGCTCCCGCGTTTGAACGAGGTCAGCCTCGTGGCCGGGCAGGCACGCGTTGTCCGCCTGCCCGGCAACGAGGTGGTGACCGAATCAACGCAGCGCAAGAATGTCGGTCTCGATGCGCTTCTTGCCCAGAACCAGGTGACAGGAAGCCTTTGCGTCTTCCGCCGGGATCTTCTTGACCTGGCGTTGCCGTTTCCCCGTTTGAACACCATCTCGCAGGTACACGACCATTGGCTGGCCGTCTGCGCCAAGGCAACCGGCGGTGCGCTCGTCGTCGAAGACGTTGTCCAGGACTATGTCCAGCACGGCGGCAATGTCCTCGGCGAAGTCGGCGGCAGGAAGAGCATCGCCAAATCCTTCGAACATGTCACTGCGCTGTCCCGGAAATTCCAGGGCAGCAGCAGCCCGCTCGCCTTGCTCAGGACGGCCAACGACCTGAGCTTCGGATGGCGCAGGGTCATGGCTGACGCCCTGCGGGAACGGGTTGCTGCGGGCACTCCCGGACTGGAAGGTGGCGTGGCTGTTTTTGAAACAGGCCACGGGTGGGTGCCTACTGCGCGTGCGCTTGTCTCCGGCCTTCGCAGCGGCGACATTGCCCTGCCGTGCTTCGTTGAGTTTGTGGCCGGCGTTCCGGTTGAGCTTTTCACCAAGGGGCGCCGGAAGTAGCTGCCGGCCTAGTGTGGCTGTTCCGCGGTGGGGACCGGCGGCTGGACCAGGTGCTTGAGGCTGTCGCGGACCACCATGATCTGGTAGCCGGCGACGACGAGTTCGGCCAGGCCGACCGCCCAGGCGACGCCGGGGGCGCCGTAGAAGATGCCGAGGACGAACATCATCGGAACGTTGAAGGCTGCGCCGATGGCTGTCGATTTGGCCAGGGCGGCTCCCTTGCCGAGCGGAATGAGGCAGGCGAGGCCCACTACCTGGGCAACAATGACGCCGGCGAGGATCAATCCAAAGGGGATGCTGAGGCTGTAGTCGATAGTGATGACTCCGCCGGAGAACAGCGGGCTCGCCCAGGGGGTGAGGAGCGCGAGGAGGACTCCGGCAAACAGGCCGACGATCGGGGCAATCCTGGCCACGGTCCGGATCCGGTGGGAGCTTCTCGCCGGTCCGGCCTCCGGGATCCACCCCTGAATCACCTGGAGGATGGGACCGAACCCGGCGACAGCAAAGCGGAAAAGCTTGTCTGCCAGGGCGTATTGGGGGAGCGCGGCAGCAACCACCTGGCCCACCGCGAGCAGCGGCAGGTTGCTGTTGAGGCTTCCCGTGCCTGCCGCGATCACGCCGTATTTCTGGTCGCGGAGGCGTTTCATGGCCGGAACGACGCGAAGATCCGCCTTCACCGGATGCCCTGCGCGTGAGAGTGCGCCGCCGGCGCCAATGACGACTGCCAGCAGGTTAAAGACCAGCAGTGCAAGCACAAAAACCACCGGCTGCGGGAAGAACTGGATCAGCACAACGCCCGCCACGATGCCGAGCCCCTGGGGGAGCACGTCACAGAGGAACAGCTTCCACGGTTTTGCCTGGCCGATGAAGAACCACGAGGCACCGACGAACGGCAGAACGTAGGCCACTGACGCCAGGGCTGCTACCGGAGGATCGATTTTGCCCATCAGCAGCATCACGAAGTACATCACGGGCGCGGCGAACAGGAAGAGATAGGCCCTGCTGACCAGGGAGTCGAGGAACATTTGCGGGCGTTCCCGCTCGGGGAGTGAGGCCACGAGGGCGGCTCCGACGGTTCCCCAGCCGAAGGCGACGGCGATCCCGAAAATTGCTGCCGTGGCCTGGGCCAATGCCAGTTCGCCCCAGGTCTCCTTGCCCAACGTGGAAATAACGAACGGGATGGCGAGGAGATTGATGACGGTAGAGAACACGAGCGATGTTGCGAAACCGCCAAAACGGCGGAACAAAGCGGGTGCAGCTTTCGAAGCCACGCGAGATCTCCGATCCTATGGGTCCAGGCATGTGGCCCATGCGAGTCGGCTTTAGGCCAGTTTGAATCCTACCCCGCGTGCTGCGGCGGCCAGGAACCGTGCCGCGCCAACTTCCCGTTCTAGTACGAGATGTTTTTGCAGCCCAGCAGCGAGTTGCCGGTGGTGAACGGTGAAGCCGCGATGGCATAAGTGCAGATCCGGTAATTGCCGCGCTGGCTGATTGCTTTCTTTGCCGTGTACCCGTGGTTGCCGCTGATCCCGAGAATCTGGTTCACGTCCGGCCGAGGCTGGTTGGCCATCACCGCGAAGTTGGTGGTGCTTCCGTCCGGTGCTGTGACATAGGTGTGAACGCTCAGGGATTCAGTTGGCACGTCGCGGTCCACGGTCCAGCCTGCAGCAACGACTGATGCAACGCCATTAGCCGTTTCGATTCCCACCGAATCCAGGTATCCGATCGGGCTGGCGCTGAAGCCGGCGTCAATATAGCTGCAGCCGAGGAGCGGGTTGCCGGGGGAGACCGGGCTGAGTGCTATGGCGTAGGTGCACACCCGGTACTTGCCGGGAGCTTTGATGGGGAGGTCGGCTTCATAGCCGTGGTCGCCCGGCACACCGAGAATCCTGTTGACGTCAGCGCGGGGCTTTGTCGCCGTGAACTCGTGCAGCGTACTGGTGCCGTCGGGTGCCAGGACGTAGGCGTGCACCGGGACCTGCGCGGACGTGTTGCCGTAGTCGATCGCCCAACCGCGGACGCTGAGAGCTGCCTGGGTGCTGGTTTTCTTAACGCTGACCGAATCCAAGGTTCCTACGGGCGTCGTGCCCGGAGCGATGCTAATGGACCGGCAGCCAAGTTCCGAGTGGAGGTAGAGACCGATCGCATAGGCGCAGAGCTTGTAATTGCCGGCCTTCTTGATGTCGATATTGGTTTCGAAGCCGTGGTTGGAGCCGACTGACCAGATCCGGTCCACATCCGGCCGCGAGGTATTTGCGGGGATCTTGTAGAGCGTGCTGCTCCCGTCCGGGCCGTAGAGGTAGGCGTGGACTTCGGCGGTAACCGTGGGACGGCTCATATCCACGGCCCAGCCGCGCACTTTGATTGATTCCTTGTCCGGAGACCGCTGTTCGGACACTTCGTCCAGGCTGCCGATAGGCGGTTCGGCGCCGTCCACCGTGAGCGACTTGCAGCCTATGCCAGGGTTGATGAACTTGCCGATGGCGTAGACACAGATGGTGTATTTTCCGGACACGTTAATCGGAATCTGGTTGTCGAAGCCGTGATAGTCGCCCAGCCCCAGGACCTTGTTGACGTCGGGCCGGTACGTTGTTGCCGGGAACTCATGCAGGGTCTTCGTCCCGTTCGGCGCCGTTACGTAGGCATGCACTTCCGTGGTGGCGCCTGGCAATGCCCGGTCCAGTGCCCACCCCCGAATCTTGAGGGCGGTGGTGGTGCCGGTGCGTTCGATGGTTGCCGTGTCGAACGAGCCTTGCGGCCGCGTGCCCGTGAACAGTGAAAGGGAAGCGTAGTCGCCGTTCCAGACGTTCGAATCGCCGGCGAAGGGTCCTGTGCTGCTGTACTGCCACATGCTGTACGTGTCCCAGCTGGACGGAACCGGTCCGGCGTCGTTCGTGGCGGAGCTCGGGTAGGCGGCGATCCACAGCGGATAATCGCCGAAGCCGGCGGCGTCCGCCGTGCACTGTTTCCACCAGGATGTATTGGTGTAAATCATGGGGAGCCGGCCGGTCATGGCCAGCATGGTGTTGCCGAAGTCCCGGACCCAGCTGGTCAGCTGCGCCGGTGACATTCCGTAGCACGTGTTGCCAAAGTAGAACCCGTTGATGGTCCGGCCCTCATAAGGGTTGAATTCGAAATCCAGGACGGGAGGGAGGGTATAGCCGTCGGGGCTCCAGCCGCCACCGTTCTGCACAAAGTAGCGGGCCTGGTCCGCCCCCGAGGACCAGTTGGGGATGGCGAAGTGATAGGCGCCGCGGATCATGCCGACGTTCCGCGAGCCGTCGTACTGGGAGCTGTAGGAGGGGTTGGTGTAGTAATTGCCTTCGGATGCTTTGACGTAGGCGAACCTGACACCCATGTTCCATTGCTGCAGCCAGTCAACGCTTGACTGGTAGGCGCTGACGTCCAGTCCCTTGACGCCGAACGTCGGGGACCAGGTGCCCTGGGTTTCGAGTGACTGTGTCGTCAATGACTTCGTGCCCTGCAACAGTTTGGCGGAGGCCGTCACGCGTGCGGACCGCTGGCCCATCTCGGCTCCTCCGGGACCGACAGCCGTCGCCATCGCTGCCCGGCCGGCGTCGGAGTTCGGGTCCGGGACGGGGGCGGCCACGGTCGGTTCTGCCGTGGTGGCCGGTTCGGCGACGGGAGCGGTCTGGGCAGTCGGGGCGGGCGCCGGTGCCTGCGTCTCGACCGGCGCTGGAGCGGGAGATGACGTCGGAGGGACCGATGGTGCCGGAGTCGGCGATGCGGTTTCCGTAGGAGTGGCCGAGGTTGCCGTCGGTGCCGGTTCAACGGCATTGGCCGGAACGGCAAGGCCCGGACCCGTCAGCAAGGCCATAGCAAGCAGTAGCGACCCCAACCGGATGCAATGGTTGGGTGGGAAGGGTTCTGGGTTCCGCTTCATTTTTCGCTCCGGAATGATGACATGCCCCGAAGAACAGGTCACTAGGTCGCATCTACAGCTGAATCCCGCAGGAATAACCGAACTGTGAGATATGTCTGACTTAACGCGCCTACCATAACACCAGTGTGCATGGAGCGACTAGTGGTTCTGGTGTTACCAATGTGAATCAGAATTCACTCGAATTTTCGCTTTATCCACAGCTTTGCCGATGTGACTTGGCTGACATGTGCAAGTCCCATAGCTTTAACGCAGTTGTACTGCCTCAGTCGGGGGCGGCAGTCGTATTGGGGAACTCATGGATGCTGTTCGAATTGTGGAGGACGAGGTCCGCGAACTGATTCGGCGCCGGGGCCTGGACCCGCTTCGGCAGGCCGGCGAGGTCAGGCGCCTGGTCGAAGCGGCGGTCAGCGACTACGACGAGCGTGCGCTCATGGGACCGCTTCCTCCGATCGGCCCCCTGGAGACAGCCCGCCGGCACGTGTACGACGCCGTTGCTGGTTTCGGCGCGTTGCAGCCACTGCTGGATGACCCCGCCATCGAAGAAATATGGATCAACGCACCCAGTGAAATCTACGTGGCGCGGAACGGCGAATCTGAACTCACCTCCCTGAGTCTCTCGGATCAGCAGGTTCGGGACCTGGTGGAACGCATGCTGAAAAGCTCTGGCCGCCGGCTCGATATGTCTTCGCCGTTCGTGGATGCGGCCCTCCCGGACGGGTCCCGGCTCCACGTTGTCATCCCGGACGTTACGAGGCGCCACTGGGCGGTCAACATCCGAAAGTTTGTGGTCAAGGCAAGCCGGCTCGACCACCTCGTGGAGCTCGGCACCCTCACGCCCCAATCGGCCCGGTTCCTGGGTGCCGCGGTAGCCAGCGGGCTCAACATCCTGGTGTCGGGGGCGACGCAGGCCGGGAAGACCACCATGCTGAACTGCCTGGCTGCCAGCATCGGGGCGCGCGAGCGAGTCATCACGGTGGAGGAAATCTTCGAACTGCAGTTTCCCTTGCGTGATGTTGTGGGCTTGCAGTGCCGCCAGCCGAACCTTGAGGGCGAAGGAGAGATCCCGCTGCGCAGGCTTGTCAAGGAAGCGCTGAGGATGCGGCCGGACCGCCTGGTGGTGGGCGAAGTCCGCGAGGCGGAAAGCCTGGATATGCTCATCGCGCTCAACTCCGGCCTTCCCGGCATGTGTACTGTGCATGCGAACTCGGCGCACGACGCCGTTACCAAGCTGTGCACCCTTCCGCTGCTGGCCGGTGACAACATCTCCAGTGCGTTCGTAGTGCCGACGGTCGCCTCATGCATTGATCTGGTGGTCCACTGCAGCCGCCACGCGAGCGGCCGCCGCCAGGTAACAGAGATCCTCTCCCTCGGCAGGCGGGTTGAGAACGGCATCATCGAGTCGTCGATGGTCTTCTCAATGGCCGACGGTCAGCTGCAGCCCAGAGCCAACTCCATGCCCGCCGTCGAGAAGTTCGCCGCTGCGGGCTTCGACGTTGCGGCACTGCTGGAGGTCCGCTGATGGCCCCCGTGCTGGGGGTGGTACTCGGTGCAGGTTTGTTCCTCATCTGGTGGTCAGCATGGGAACAGCCGCAGACCGCCAAACGGCCTCCCCGCTCCAGCCGGCTCCAGGACCTGCTGCGGGCAGCGGGCATTGAAAACGTCTCCGGTCCCGGTTTGGTAGCTACGTGCCTTGGCCTCGGGGCATTCGTGAGTCTGGTGTTCTTCGCCGTGACCAGGTCCTGGCCCATCTCCGCGTGCTTCGGCCTGTTTGGCGGATGGCTTCCGATGGCAGTTGTCAGGTGGCGGGCCCGCAAGCGTACGGCGACGCTGCGCCAGCTTTGGCCCGATGTTGTTGACCACCTTCGCTCCGCAATCAGGGCAGGGTTGTCACTGCCGGAGGCGCTGATCCAATTGGGCGACAAGGGTCCCGAGGAACTGCGGCACGTCTTTCGTGATTTTGGATCCGACTACCGCGCCGGAGGCCAGTTCGATCCGGCACTCAACAGGCTCAAAGAACGGCTTGCTGACCCCGTCGCCGATCGGATTGTCGAAGCCCTGAGGCTCACGCGCGAAGTGGGCGGCTCCGACCTCGGCCGGCTGTTGGGAACCCTGGGCGAATTCCTGCGGGAAAGCGCACGGACCAGAAGCGAGCTCGAAGCCCGGCAGTCCTGGACGGTGAATGCTGCCCGGCTCGCAGTGGCTGCTCCGTGGATTGTCATGGTCCTCCTGGCCACCAGACCCGAAGCGGTCGCCGCATACAACACGGCGATGGGGGCTGCGGTGCTCCTCGGCGGACTGGTCGTGTCCGCCATCTGCTACTCCGTCATGCTGCGCATCGGGGCCCTTCCCGAAGACGAGCGGGTGCTCCGATGACGTCGCCCGCAGCCGCTGCCGTGATCTGCGGACTCCTTCTCGGAGCCGGACTCTGGCTTCTGGTGGTCCGGCTGCCGTTCATGCGGCCCATGAGCTTTGCGGAACGCATTGAACCGCAACTCAAGTCCCAGAACCTGGAGTCCCGGCTGCTTATGGCCCCTGCGGGCAACCTCACGCCTTTCGGTCCGCTCGAACGCATCCTGCGCCCGATGCTCAAGGACGCGCACGCGTTCCTCGGGCGGTTCAACCTGGGGTCTTCGGCGTTGAGCCGCAGGTTGGCGCAGGCCGGAATCCGAAAGTCTGTTGTCGACTTCAGGGCAGAGCAGCTGCTGTGGGCTGTCCTGGCGTTCGTCGTTGCCACGGGCCTGGTGTTGGTCGGAGCGGCCGCAGGACAGTTCAATCCGTTCCTCGCCGTCGTGGCCGTCCTCGGCAGCGGCCTTGGCGGATTCCTGTTCAGGGACTACTGGCTTGGCGCCCAGATCAGCAGGCGGGAAAAGCGGATGATGGCCGAGTTTCCGAGCCTCGCCGAGCTGATGGCACTTGCCGTCAGCGCAGGGGAAAGTGCCTCGGGCGCCCTGGACAGGGTCTGCAGGACATCGCACGGCGAACTCGCCGCGGAATTTGAGCTGGTTCTTGGGGAAACCCGGGCCGGAAAACCGCTCGTCGAAGCGTTGCAGCGGTTCTCGGCGCGGACCGACCTGGGGCCCTTGGTGCGATTCGTCGACGGGATCATCGTGGCAGTGGAGCGGGGGACACCCCTTGCTGACGTCCTCAGGGCCCAGGCGCAGGATGTTCGCGACACCGCCAAGCGTGAGCTGATGGAATCGGCCGGAAAGAAAGAGATCGCCATGATGGTGCCACTTGTCTTTGGCGTCCTCCCGTTGACGGTCATCTTTGCCGTGTTTCCCGGCCTCGCCGCCATCAGCATCGGCCTATGACTGAACCTAGATCACCCGGACACCTCGATCACCCGGAACGCCGGAAACGAACTCCAGCCCGAACCCACAGAATGGAACCTCGATGAAGCACATAGGAATCCGCGCCCTGGCAGTCATCCTCCCCATCGTCCTGCTGCTCCGGACAACGGCGGAGTTCGTCGGGAACAGCCGCCGCGGTCCGGCCCGGACCGCGGACCACCCGGAACGAGGCGACGTGCCGGGCTGGGTAATGATCACCCTGATGTCGGCCGTGCTCGTAGCTGCCCTGCTGGCCCTGGCCGGACCTGCCCTCGAGGGGCTGTTCAACCAGGCCATGGACAAGGTCGGAAACTAGCAGATGCCTCCGGTGGTCCCGGCGGCGGACGATCCGGCTTGCCGGACATCGGGGAACCCGGCTGAGCGCGGAGCCCAGTCCCCGCGGGAACGGGGTTCCGCGGTGGTGGACTTCGTACTGGTCGGCGGGCTACTCACGATGTTCTTCCTGGCAATCATCCAGCTGACGCTGGTGCTGCATGTCCGCAACACCCTGATCGACGCCGCCGCCTCCGGAGCCAGATACGGCACGCTGGCCGACCGGAACGCGGCCGACGCGGGGGACCGCACCACCGAGCTCATCGGAATGGCGCTCAACGCCGACTTCGCTCAGGACGTGACCACCTCGGAGGTCACTTATCAGGGAATCCGCGCCCTCGAAGTCACGGTCAGGGCGCCGTTGCCGGTGATCGGGTTGATCGGTCCCCGGGAGGCTCTGGAGGTGAAAGGCCATGCTGCCATCCAGCCGTAAGATCGCGGCCAGGCTTTCCCGGGCCGGCAGCGGGGAAGCCTTGGCCCGGAGCGGGGAGGCCGCCTCTGGCGAGCGCGGAAGCGCCGTCGTGGAATTCACGTTCCTTGCCCTGCTCCTGATGGTGCCCCTCGTGTATTTCATCATTACCGTCGGGCAGATCCAGGGCGGTGCCTTCGCTGTGGTCGGCGCGGCCGACCAGGCCGCCAAGGTGTACGTTGCCCAGCCCGACGCGGAGAGCGGCCGTCTTGCAGCCGAGCAGGCAGTCATGCTGGCCCTCGCGGACTATGGACATCCGGCGGACAACGCGCGCATGGACGCGAGCTGCCAGCCCTCGGACTGCCTCGCCCCGGGGTCCGCCGTCACCATCACCGTCCACCTCACGGTGCCGCTGCCTTTTGTACCGTTTAGCGATTCGATGCGGCTCAACGCGAGCAGGCTGGACGCCTCCGCCACGCAGATTGTGGGGCGATTCCGATGACGTCCCAACACCGTGACACTGAACCACGCCGGGAAGAGGGACAGATGATGGTCCTGATCATCGGCTACGTGCTCATGGCGCTTCTGGTGACCACCGCAGTCATGGCGGCATCCTCGCTCTACCTTGAACACAAGAAGCTGCTGTCCGCGGCTGACGGGGCATCGGTGGCAGCGGCCGACAGCTACACGCTTGGCCAGGTCGAGACAGGCGCCGGCAGCCCGTCCGCGGTCCTCAACGGCGGGCGGGTGCGCAGCGTTGCCGCTGACTACCTCAGCCGGAACGGCGCCTTTGCCAGGTTCGACGGGCTCGCCGTGGCGCCGGAGACCGGGAGCCCGGACGGATCCACCGCCGTCGTTGTGCTGAGTGCCGAGGTGCATCCTCCGATCGTGAACTTCCTCATTCCGGACGGGATCAGGATTGAGGCCGCCTCCACAGCGCGCTCCCGGCTGGTCCGGTAGTGCCGCTGAGCCGGTGCCGGGCGGCTAGGAACCATAGCGTAGGCTTTAACAACCATGGCTCAAATAGATTTTTCCGCAGAAATCCGCGCTTTGCGCGCCACCTACACCTCCATCGAAAACGTCTCGAATGTTGAGGAGCTGAAGGAAGACATCGCTGAACTGAGCGAGCGCGCAGGCGAGCCCAACCTCTGGGACGACCCGGCGGCGGCGCAGAAGATCACCTCCAGGCTCTCCCACCGGCAGAGCGAGCTCGAACGCCTCAACAAGCTCGTAGCCCGGATTGACGACCTGGAGGTCCTGGTGGAACTCGGCCAGGACGAGGACGACGCGGCTTCCATGGGCGAGGCCGCGGCCGAGCTCGAGTCCATCCGGAAGTCCCTGAAGGACCTTGAAGTGGTGACGCTGCTGTCCGGCGAGTTCGACGAACGCGAGGCAGTGGTCACGATCCGTGCCGGCGCCGGCGGCGTGGATGCCGCGGACTTCGCCGAGATGCTGCTGCGGATGTACCTGCGCTGGGCGGAACGCCACGGCTACCCGACGACGATTATGGACACCTCCTACGCCGAGGAAGCCGGGCTCAAGTCCGCCACGTTCGAGGTCAACGCACCCTATGCTTACGGCACACTGAGCGTCGAGGCCGGTACCCACCGCCTGGTACGGATCAGCCCCTTCGACAACCAGGGCCGCCGCCAGACGTCGTTCGCGGCCGTGGAAGTTATTCCGCTGATCGAGCAGACGGACTCCATCGAGATCCCGGACAACGAAATCCGCGTGGACGTCTTCCGGTCCTCCGGCCCCGGCGGCCAGTCAGTCAACACCACTGACTCGGCGGTGCGCCTGACGCACATCCCCACCGGCACCGTGGTCTCGATGCAGAACGAGAAGTCCCAGCTGCAGAACCGTGCGGCGGCCCTGCGCGTGCTGCAGTCCCGGCTCCTGCTGCTCAAGAAGGAGCAGGACGACGCGGAGAAGAAGGCGTTCGCGGGCGACGTCAAGGCCTCGTGGGGTGACCAGATGCGTTCCTACGTCCTGAACCCGTACCAGATGGTCAAGGACCTCCGCACCGAGCACGAAGTGGGCAACACCTCTGCAGTGTTCGACGGCGAAATCGACGACTTCATCGATGCCGGCATCCGCTGGCGGACAGATAACCGCAACGCCGCCGACTAGGCCCTGGACCGGCGGGGCTCTCCATTCGGTGGCTGAAATCCTGCGACACGCCAGGTAACTCCAGCTTTTCTGCAGGTGCCGGTGCGTATAGTCGAGGAGCCGGAGCTCTACTTCCCCCAAAAGAAAGCCCGTGCACCGGCTGCAGTACTGGGCTCCATAAGCCATGTCCTGCAGGGTTCTTAGGGCAATGATCCGTTTCGAGAATGTCACCAAGGTCTACGACCAGACAGCCCGGCCTGCGCTGGACTCTGTCAACCTTGAAATTGACCGTGGTGAGTTTGCGTTCCTTGTGGGCGCCTCCGGTTCCGGCAAATCAACTTTCCTCCGACTGGTGCTGAAGGAAGACCGGGCCACGTCCGGCGCTGTCTACGTTGCCGGCCAGAACGTGGCGAACATTTCAAGCTGGCGCGTTCCGCGGCTGCGCCGTGGGATCGGCGTCGTGTTCCAGGACTTCCGGCTCCTTCCGCAAAAGAACGTCTTCGCGAACGTTGCCTTCGCCATGCAGGTCATCGGCAAGAGCCGCAGCATCATCCGGGACACAGTTCCCGAAGTCCTCAAGACGGTGGGCCTGGAAGGCAAAGAGCACCGCATGCCGCACGAACTCTCCGGCGGTGAGCAGCAGCGTGTCGCGATCGCCCGTGCCGTGGTCAACCGCCCGGGGATCCTCCTGGCGGATGAGCCCACCGGAAACCTTGACCCCACGACGTCGATGGGAATTATGGGCGTCCTGGACAAGATCAACCAGAACGGCACCACAGTGGTGATGGCAACGCACGACGACGACATCGTCAACGAGATGCGCAAACGTGTGGTTGAACTCCGGAACGGTATCGTCATCCGCGACGAAGCCCGGGCACTGTACACATCGATGATGCCGGTTGTGGGGCAGTCCCGCCGGTTCAAAGACGCCAGCGGACGCCCGGACGGGTCTGCAGCGGACCCGGGTGACGGGGTTGCTTCCAACCAGTCGGGGGAGGAGCTGTGAGGCTGGCTTTCATCCTCAGTGAGATCGGCAGCGGCCTGAGGCGCAACCTGTCCATGGTGGTCTCGGTCATCCTGGTGACCTTTGTGTCGCTGACCTTCGTCGGTGCCGCCGGCATGCTGCAGCTCCAGATCAACCAGATGAAGGGCTACTGGTACGACAAGGTCCAGGTGGCCATCTTCCTCTGCGGTGACGGATCGACGGCGGCCGGCTGCGCCACCGGGACGGCGACGCCGGAGCAGCAGGAAAACCTGCGCACCCTGCTGGAATCACCCGCTGTGGCCCAGTACATCAACGACTTCCAGTTTGAGTCCAAGGACGACGCCTACAAGCATTTCAAGGAGCAGTTCTCCAACTCGCCGATCGTTGACTCGGTGACCCCGGACCAGCTGCCCGCCTCCTTCCGGATCAACATGAAGGATCCGGAAAAGTACCAGATCATCAGCGAGACGTTCTCCTCGCAGCCCGGCGTCGAGACGGTCATCGACCAGCGCCAGGTCCTGGAACGGCTCTTCTCGGTGATGAACGCGGCTTCCCTGGTCGCCGTCATCATCGCCGGCGTGATGATCGTCTGCGCCATCCTGCTCATCGCCACCACCATCCGGCTGTCCGCCTTCAGCCGGCGCCGGGAGACGGGGATCATGCGGCTGGTGGGCGCCTCCAAGACCGTGATTCAGCTGCCGTTTATCCTCGAAGGCGTCATCGCCGCCGTGATCGGCGCGGCGCTGGCCTCGGGCACGCTCTGGGCCGTGGCCCATTTCTTCCTCGGCGAATACATGTCCAAGCAGTATCCGGACACGGCGTTCATCTCTCCTGCGCAGACCCTGATTCTGGCTCCGGCGCTGCTCGGCCTGGGCGCAACTTTGGCGGGAATTTCGTCTCTCTTGACCTTACGTAGATATTTGCGGGTCTAGGCTGTGCACACCAACGAAGGAATGACCATGACAGATCTGGACCGCAAGGCCCGCCGGCACCGGACCGCGGCACGTAGAAGCCGCGTCATCAGCGCTGCTTTGGCATTGCTCCTGACCGCGAGCCTCGGCGCCGCCACCCCTGTCGCTTTCGCGGGCGAACTGGAAGACAAACAGGCGGCGCTGGAAGCAGAGGCGGCCCGCGTGCAGCAGTCGCTTGAGTTCGTCGATGACAAGATCGCCAAGGCCGCAGGCGACCTAGTGATCTACCAAGGACAGCTTCCGGCCGCACAGCAGGCATTGCTTGAGGCGCAGGGCCGGGTTGCGAGTGCTGTCAAGGAAGTCGAGGCACTGGCTGCGCGGGTCGATCTGGCACAGCAGAACAAGGCCAAGATCACACAGCAGCTTGAGACTGATAAAAAGAAGATTGCGGACACCAAGAAACTTATCGGCCAGATCGCCACGCAGGCCTACAAGTCCGGCGGAGTGCCCTCGAACCTCACGCTCTTCTTTGGCTCCAAGGGCGGTGGGAGCCTGGCCGACACCATGGACCTGGCGGACCAGGCCATGCGGAGCCAGAACTCCGCCATGGACAAGCTGTCCCAGCAGAACGCAACGAACGTCAATTCGGAGGCGCGCCTGCAGGCTGTTGAGGCAGAGATCAAAGATCTTAAGGCCAAGGCGGATGCCGCGTTGGCCCGGGAAAAGGCAGCCCGGGATGAAGCCGCCGCGAAGAAGGAACAGGTGGACAAGCTGATCGCTGACACCACCCGCATCAACAACGAGCTCCAGGCGGCCAAGCCGGGCATCCAAAGCCAGCTCTCCAAGGTGCAGGCAGCCCAGGATGCGGTGGCCGCGGAAATCGTCGAACGTGACCGGAAGCTGCGCGAAGCGTGGGAGGCCGAGCAGCGCCGCATCGCCGAGGCCGCCGCCGCGGCGGCCAAAGCAGCCGGCCAGGCTGCCCAGCCCTACGTTCCGCAGGTCGGGCCGCCTTCCGCGTTCGGACTGCAGAGACCGCTTGCGGGTGCGTCTATAACTTCGGGATTCGGCTGGCGTGCAACGCCGCCGGGCACTGTCGACTTCTTCGGTGCTGGCGGGTACATGCACACGGGCATCGACTTCGGCGCCGGCTGCGGCACCCCGGTTTACGCCCCGGCGGCAGGTACGGTTTTCTCGGCTGGCTGGAGTGGTGATGGCGGCGGTAACAACGTCAAGATTTCGCACGGTGTGGTTCAGGGCAACTCGCTAACCACAATCTTCTATCACAATGCCAGCGTGGTGGTCTCAGTAGGCCAGCAGGTAAGCCAAGGTCAGTTGATTGCCTATGTCGGGAGCACCGGTAACTCAACCGGGTGCCACTCACACTTCGAGACCTGGCTCAACGGCCAGGCCGTCGATCCGATGAGCCTGCTCTGACGGGCAGGCCCTGCGGCTGCCGTAGAATTAAATAGCACCCGAGCCTCAACGGCCGGGGCAACCATCCAGACAAGAGCTGAGGAGTTCCACCGTGCCGAAAGAAAGTGGCCGTAAGGTAGTGGCCACCAACCGGAAGGCCCGGCATGACTACCATGTCCTCGACACCTACGAGGCGGGCATTGCCCTGATGGGGACAGAGGTTAAGTCCCTTCGCGAGGGCCACGCGTCCATGGTTGACGGGTTCTGTACGTTCTACAACGACGAGTTGTGGATGGAGGGAATCCATATCCCCGAATACAACCAGGGGAGTTGGACGAACCACTCCGCCCGCAGACGGCGCAAACTGTTGTTGCACCGCGAGGAACTGACCAAGATCTCGCACAAGGTCCGTGAATCAGGCTTCACTATCGTGCCGCTACAGCTTTACTTCCTGGACGGCAAAGCGAAGGTGGAGATCGGCGTCGCCCGCGGTAAGAAGGAATACGACAAGCGGCAGACGCTCCGTGAGCAGCAGGACAAGCGCGAAGCCCTGCGCGTCATGCGCGAAAAGAACCGCAGCTGAACCTGGCTGCGGAGCTGGCTGCGCACGTGGGGGAATGATTCCGGGCGGCAGTGCGTTATGATTGGTAGTCCGGGAAGGAACGGCGCGGAGTCCGCAAGGAGTCGGCAAGGAACCTGACCGGTTTGGTAACAAAATACGGGGATGATCGGTTTCGACGATGTTAGTCGCGACAGGTGAAGCGGGCCGAGGATGCAGAATTATCTCGTAAACGCTGTCTGCAAAACAATAAGTGCCAAACAAACGCGCACTGACTTCGCTCTCGCTGCCTAAGCAGTAAGACAGTCCGTCAGCCCGGGATTGCTATCGTCCCGGATCCTGGCGTCATTAAGATAGCCACTGCTGTTTACCTTCGTCATTGGGGTGAACGGGACTCTTAAATGACTGGGCCCGGATCAGCTACTCGTTTGCAGGATAGCCGGGGCCGAGAAAATCCGACGCAAACTGCGCCCGGAGAAGCCCTGACAACACGACATCGGACGGGGGTTCAATTCCCCCCATCTCCACCATCGGGACAGCGGCAACGCGGTCCCACCCCGTGCAAAAGGCCGGAAGCGGAAGCTTCCGGCCTTTTGTTTTCGGCACCGATCTGGCATTCTCCAGCGGCCGTCCGCGGCCCCGGGTCAGCGCTTCTTGATGTGCGCGACGGGGTCCACGTGGGTGTCCAGCTCATGCTTGGACTTCTTTTCGGCCCTCTTTTGCTTGATGGACTTGTCCGACTTCTTGGTAACCTGCCGGTGCGGCGATTTGTCAGGCATGTCGCCCTCCCTAACATCGGGGCCCTCGAATAGGCCCCGTGCTTGTAAGGTACGCCTGTTTTGCTCCGAATGTAACTGGTCAGGAACCCGGCACTTCAACGTCGACGATACCGACGAACCGGCTCCCGATGCCCTCGTATTCGCTGCGAACCAGACCCGGCAGAACCGGGGGCAGGTCCGACGCCGCGTGGTGGACGCAGCAGACGTACGTGAACGGCGGCCACCATTTCTTGGGTCGGGCGGCTTCCGAGAAGCCGCAGACGGCGCAGGTCAGCTGGACCCAGACTGGCCGCTTGCCGGTCCGGTTTGCCTTGGACTGGACAAGCCAGGCCGGGGGATTGTCCAGGAGTTCGGAAAGCTCGGCGTCGGAAAGCCTGGCGGGGATACCGTGACGGTGTGCCATTTCCAGCGGGATGTCGAGGATCTGAGCTGCTTCACGTCGCGTAACCATCGTTTAACGATACGGGATGCGGAGCAGCTCCACGTTCACGACGGCGGGACAACGGTGCCGGGGCCGGGTCTCCACATGCTGTCAGCCGGCGAGCTTCACCCGGCGAGGGCAATGCCCGCGCCGGCCGCGGCGAGCCCGGCCACGAGGTTGACCGTGATGTTCAGGGCGGCGGCCGCGTACCTCACCTCGCTGACGAGACGGATGGTGGCCGTGGTCCAGGAGCTGAAGGTTGTCAGCCCGCCGGCCAGCCCGGTGGCGATCGCCGCATGCCATTCCGCGCCGAGCCCGAGCCTGCCGGTGACGCCCAGGGAAAGGCCGATGATCAGCGACCCGGAGACATTGACCACCAGCGTAGCCCAGGGCCAGTGCCGGCGGTCGCCCGCGCGGTGCGCGAACCACGTATCGATGGAGAACCTGAGCAGGCCTCCCGCAACGCCGAAGATTCCCACCAGCAGCGCTGTCATGATCCGCCTGTCCGGTCGCTCAGGGCCTTGCCCGCTTTCCAGCCCGCGGCGGCCGCACCGAGCCCCAGAACCAGCGAGAGGCCGAGATACGTCAGCCAGGTCAGGTGCTGGCCGGAACGTGCCTGCTGGTCAACGGAAAAGACCACCGCGGAGAAAGTCGTGAACGAGCCCAGCAACCCCGGCCCGATCCCGGCCCGCAGCCAGAATGCTGTCCTGGGGCGTGCGATCCACAGGGTGGTGAGCGCGGCAAGGACAAAGCTTCCGCAGACGTTGATGGCTAAAGTGGTCCACGGGATGGCACCCGCGGGTTCCGGAAACAGGACGCCCAGGCCATAGCGGAGTTCCGTCCCCACGAGTGCCCCGAGAGCCACGGCCGTCCAGGCCCGCCAGCCGGCGCTTCCAAGGGCCTTCATTCAGGCGGCACGCATTCAGGCGTCCGCCAGCCGGCACCCGGCGTGGAGTGAATCGCTGTAGACCCACAGCGCTGACGACACCTCATCGGCGAGGTCGAATTCGCGGCCGGCGCCGGCGGTGCCGATCCGGACCACCAGTGCGCCGCCGAACGGCTTCCGGCCGAGCACTTCGATGTCGGCATCGAGGTCGATTTCCTGGGCGGAAAGATAGCGCAGGAGTTCGGGGTTGTCGTCGCTGATCCGGGTGATCCGGCCGGTGTGGCCGTCGTCGAGTTCGCTCATCCGGTGGGCGTGCGGCATGTGTACCGTGCCGTCCGCTGCCGGGATGGGGTCGCCGTGCGGGTCGCGCAGGGGATTGCCGAGCTTGCGGGCCATCCGCTCAATGAAGGTATCCGACACTGCGTGTTCCAGGAGTTCGGCTTCGTCGTGGACTTCATCCCAGCTGTAGCCGAGTTCCTGGACGAGGTAGGTCTCGATCAGGCGGTGCCGCCGGACCATGGAGAGCGCGAGCCGGATCCCGTCCGCCGTGAGCGTGATGGCGCTGTATGGCTTGTGGTCAACCAGTCCCTGGTCCTTGAGTTTGCGGACCATCTCCGAGACCGAGGAGTTGGCGACTCCGAGCCGCTGGGCCAGCTGCGAGGACGTGATGGGCTTGTCCTGCCACTCCGTGAAGGAGTAGATGACCTTGACGTAGTCCTCGATGGAGGAGGAGGGCGCGCTGGTCTTCACGAGTCCAAGCCTACCGCTTTGGCTGCGGGCACTCATGCTTTGAACGCCCGCCAGGTCTGGGTGAGGTATGGGAGTCCGATGGTGTCCGCCGGGGAATGGCCCAGGTGCTCGTGGAGGTACCAGTCCAGGTTGTGGCGGACCTTTGCGCGCGTATTCTCGCCGGCTGCGAGGTAGTAGCTGCGGGACTTTGCCAGCTCGACGATGTCTCCGGTGGTCACGGGGTCTTCCCAGCGTGTCAGGTGGCTCTCGAGCCCGTCGAACTCCGGCCCGATCGCTGGGCGGAAGTCCGGCTTGTGCACGTCCCCGGCGTGCATGATCCGGGAGAGGCGGTGGACCCAGGGGACGGACGTGTCCAGCTGGTTCCACACCAGTCCCAGCACCCCGCCGGGGCGGAGGATGCGGGACAGTTCGGTGCTTGCCAGGAGCGGATCGCACCAGTGCCAGGCCTGGGCAACAACGACGACGTCGAACGCCGCGTCGGGGAGTCCGGTTGCCTCCGCTGTTCCCTCTGTCGCCGGAACTCCCGGCAGGACGAGCCGCAGCTGGGCAAGCATGTCCGGTGAAGGATCCACTGCGGAGACTGCCAGGCCGCGCTGCACCAGCAACGCGGTGAACTTGCCCGTCCCGGCGCCGATGTCAGCGGCGTCGGATGCGCCTGCTGTGCCGGCCCCGGCTGCGCCCCCGGCGCTGTGGATCAGCCAGTCCGCTGAGTCGCCAGGGTAGCTTGGGCGGACACGGTCATAGTGTTCACCGCCGTCCTGGAAGCTCTGGCCGAGCTCGTAGCGGCGCTGGTGGTGCAGTTTGGGGCCTCCCCGTGCCACGTGCAGTCTCCTTCGGGCAGGCTGGAATTCTTACCCCTCGAATTTACCGCACGGACCGCGGCCCGCAGGGCCCCCGGGCCTTAGTCGTCGGTGCAGGGTGCTGCGCCGGCGGTGCCGGGGGTGTTGGGAGCCCACTCGGGGTAGCTGCGGGTGTCGTTGGCCGGCACCCAGCGGCCGGCGTCCACAACGTAGTCCCAGCCCAGGCCAGTGCGGCGGAGTTCCTCGATGCCGGCGAGCAGGCGCTGGGCGTCCTCCAGCCGGGAGCCGACGCCGAAGCTTGCGCGGAGCGAGCCCGAGGGCAGTCCCAGCCGCTTGAGCAGCGGGTGGGCGCAGAAGCGGCCGTCCCGCAGGCCCACGCCGTGTTCGGCGGAGAGGTAGGCCGCAACCAGGCCGGCGTCGTAGCCGGCAACGGAGAAGTTGACCACACCGATGGTGTCATTGGTGTCGCTGAAGATCTGGTGCACGGTGACGCCGTCGATCCTCTGCAGCCCTTCTACCAGGAAGGAGCGGATGGCGGTCTCATGGGCGTGCCACAGCTCCTGGTCCAAAGCGCCGATGACCTGGGTGGCGCGGGCAAGCGTGGCAGCCCCGAGCACGTTGGGGGAGCCGCCCTCATGCCGTGCCGGTCCCGTGGCCCAGCTGACGGAATCCAGCCGGGCCTCGCGGACGGCTCCGCCGCCTGCCAGGTGGGGTGTCCCGGCGTCGAGCCAGTCCGGCCGGCCCACGAGGACGCCTGACCCGAAAGGCGCGTACAGCTTGTGACCCGAGAAGGCGAGGTAGTCGACGTCGTCCGCTGCGATATCGATGCGGCGGTGCGGGGCCAGCTGAGCCGCGTCCACCACAATCCGTGCGCCGTATTCGTGCGCAAGTGCGGCCAGTTCGCGGATCGGAAGTATTTCGCCGGTGACGTTGGAGGCACCGGTGACGGCCAGCAGGCTGATGTCGCCCTGCCGGAGTTCAATGCGGAGGCTTTCCAGGGTGGCCTTCAGGGTGGGGGCGGCAACCACGCTGCGGTGCGGCACGCCCTGCCAGGGGAGCAGGTTGGCGTGGTGTTCGATGTCGAGGTAGAGCACCTCACCGGTGTGGCGGCCGTCCGCCACCGGCAGGCAGCCAGCCAGCAGGTTCAGGGAGTCGGTGGTGTTCCTGGTGAAAATGACGGAATCGTCCGGCCTGCCACCGACGAAGCCGCGGACGATGTTCCGTGCATTTTCGTACACGGACGTGCTGATCTGCGAGGCGTAGCCGGCGCCGCGGTGCACGCTGGCGTAGTACGGCAGGATCTCGTTGAGGTACGCCGAGACGATGGACAGTGCCGGTGCTGATGCGCCGTAATCCAGGTTCGCGTAGCGGACATGGCCGCCCTGGATCAATGGAGCCTGGATCTCCGCGCCGGTCACGGCCGAGAGGGGGCGCCGGGCGACGCTGAACCGCTCGTCCAGGCGGGTTGTGGCGGGGGCGGTTCCGGGGTTTGCGGGGAACGTGGCAGTAGTCATGGGGACCTCACTGTAAAGGGACCCCTCACTCCGGGGATCCGCGCTTGCCGGGTCCGTTCCGGACCGGCCTGGTCGTCACCCGGGGCACCCCACCGCGAATGGAGGGTTGCCGGCCAGCAAACCGGGGTTTAGCGCTGGCACTCGTGACCTGTTTCGAGATTAGGACATTGACGGCGCCGCGGGAAAGCTGCGGCAATTATTAAGCGGATTGTTACGTGCGCCGGAAGAAGGGCGATGCGGCCGAATAAACGACGGCGGACGCCCCCTTGGGAGGGGCGCCCGCCGTCGTTTATTCGGCACTGCGTTCAATCAGCAGCGCCTTGATCAGCCTCGCTCATGGCCGCACCCGGGGGTGCCGTGCGTGTTAGAGGAGGTCGTCGATGTCCGGGTTAAGCCGTTTGAGGACCTCGGAGTGGAGGATTGAGTTGGTGGCGAGGGCGTTCCCGCCGAAGGGACCGTCCACTCCCTCCAGCGAAGTGAAGCGGCCGCCGGCTTCCGTGACGATGGGCACCAGGGCGGCCATGTCGTAAAGGTTCAGCTCCGGCTCGCAGGCGATGTCCACGGACCCCTCGGCCACCATGCAGTAGGACCAGAAATCGCCGTAGGCCCGGGTCCGCCAGACGTCCTCCGTGAGGCCCAGGAATTCGTCCAGGTTGCCGCGCTCCTTCCAGCCGCTAAGGCTCGAGTAGGAGAGGGAGGCGTCCGAGAGCTTGGACACGTTCGAAACCTTCAGGCGGGTGGCGGCCGCAAGCGACCGTCCCATATAGGCGCCGGCCCCTTTCGCGGCCCACCAGCGCTTTCCCAGCGCCGGCGCGCTGACCAGGCCGACCACCGGCTCGCCTTCATCCACGAGGGCGATCAGGGTGGCCCACACCGGCACGCCGCGGACGAAGTTCTTGGTGCCGTCGATCGGATCAATGATCCACCGCCGGGAACCGTGCCCGGAACTGCCGAACTCTTCGCCGAGGACGGCATCCCGCGGGCGGGAACGGGACAGTTGGCCGCGGATGGACTCTTCAGCTGCCTTGTCAGCATCCGTGACCGGAGTCAGGTCCGGTTTGGTTTCAATCTGAAGGTCCAGCGCCTTGAAGCGGCTCATGGTCTGGGAGTCGACAGAGTCGGCCAGGACATGGGCGAGGCGCAGGTCGTCGTTGTAGCTCGAAGCGGGTTGGGTCATGGTTCCAAACTACCGTCTCTTGGCCGGCCGGGCGGGATGTCAGGTCCCTGGCCCCTCCGCCTGCTAGGAAACGATGCCGAGTTCCTTCGCTTCCTGCGCTTCCATCCGGGGATCGGTACCGAGCAACCGGCGCAGGGACGCGAGCCGCGCCGCGCCCGACGGCCCTGCGTGTCCCTCGGCCACCCAGGCGTCCACTCCGCAGTTGACGGCGGACGCATCATGCTTGCAGCCGCGTTCGCAGGAATCCGTGCCGGGTTCGAGGTCGGGGAACGAACGCAGGATCCGGTCCGGGTCGACGTGGGCAAGGCCGAACGACCGGATGCCCGGGGTGTCAATGATCCAGCTTCCGGCCGGCGCGTCACTGATCCGCAGGGCCAGTGCCGACGACGACGTGTGCCGTCCGCGCCCCGTGACGGCGTTGACTCCTCCCGTGGCCCGCTCAGCGCCGGTCAGGGCATTGACCATGGTGGACTTCCCCACGCCCGAATGCCCCAGCATGACGGTGACCTTCCCGTCGAGGTGCGCACGGAGCTGCGAGACGGCGTCGCTGTCGAGGCGCGCGGACAGCCCGTCGTCCGAGCGGGCATCGATGCCGGAGGCGGCGGCGTCGGCGGTCCGGCTGATGATGACCGGGAAATCAAGGTGCCGGTAGTTGGACAGGAGTTCGGTGGGATCCTTGACATCCGCCTTGGTGACCAGCAGCAGCGGCTCGATGCCGGCGTCGTAGGCCGCCACCAGGGCGCGGTCGATGAAACCGGTGCGCGGCTCCGGATTGGCAGCGGCGACCACCACCACGAGCTGGTCCGCATTCGCCACGACTGCCCGCTCAATCGGATCCGTGTCATCGGCGCTCCGCCGCAAAAGGGTGCGCCGGTCCTGGATTTTTACGAGCCGGGCAAGGGTGTCCGGTTCTCCGGAAACGTCACCCACCAGGGACACGAAGTCCCCGGCCACCACCGGCGAACGGCGCAGTTCGCGTGCCCGCGCGGCCACCACGATGCGTTCGTTGCCGCTGTCTTCGCCCACCACGGCCGTGTAGCGCCCGCGGTCCACCGTGATGATCCGGCCGGTCACGGCGTCGTCATGGCTGGGCCGGTCCTTGGTCCGGGGACGGGTACCTTTCTTGTTGGGACGGACCCGGATGTCGGATTCGTCCCATGTGCCGGTGCTACGCCCCACTGGCCTGTTCCGTCTGCCGGGCCGGCTGTGGTGTCAGCATGGCTTCCCACAGCTGCGGGAAGTCCGGCATCGTCTTGGACGTGGTGCCGATGTCTTCAACTTCGACGCCGTGAACGGCGAGGCCGAGGATGGCCCCGGCGGTGGCCATCCGGTGGTCGGCGTAGCTGTGCACGATGCCGCCGTGGAGCTTCGCTGGCCTGATTATGAGGCCGTCGGCGGTTTCCTCCGCGTCCCCGCCCAGCCGGTTGATTTCCGTGACGAGCGCGGCAAGCCGGTCGGTCTCATGGCCGCGGAGGTGCGCGATTCCGGTCAGCCGTGACGGGGTTGTTGCCAATGCGCACAGGGCTGCCACGGTCGGTGCCAGTTCGCTGGTGTCGGCGAAGTCCGCGCCCTTGATTTCCGGTCCGCCCGTGACGGTGAGTGTCCCGTCGGCCAGCGTGACGGTGGCGCCCATGGCAGCCAGGATGCTGCGCCAAAGGTCGCCGACCTGTGTGGTGGGCGCGGGCCAGTTGGGAATGCGGACGGTACCGCCGGTTGCCAGGGCTGCTGCGAGGAAGGGGCCCGCGTTGGACAGGTCCTGTTCGATGCGCCGGTCGAAGGCCCGGATCGAGCCCGGTGCCACAACCCAATGGTTGGGGACGGAATCGTCCACTGATACGCCGACTTCCCGCAGCACGGCCACTGTCATGTTGATGTGGTCAAGGCTGGGGACCGGCTTGCCCACGTGCTCCAGGTGCAGGCCCTCGGTGAAACGCGCACCCACAAGGAGCAGGGCCGACACAAACTGCGATGAGGCGCTTGCATCAATCACCAGGTGCCCGCCGCGTACTTCGCGGGTGCCGGCCACCGCGAAGGGGAGCGACGACGGCCGGGTGCCGTCAGCGGCCCGGACATCGACGCCGAGGGCGGCCAGCGCCTCAATGATGGTGCCCATCGGCCGCTTGCGGGCGTGCGGATCGCCGTCGAAGACTGTGGCGCCGCTGCGGAGCGCGGCCACCGGGGGGACGAAGCGCATCACGGTACCCGCGAGTCCGCAGTCGATGGCGGCGTCCGCCGCCGCGGCGTCCTGTGCGAGGGGGGTTATTTCAAGGTCGGGCCCGAATGAGCCGTCCCCGGGGACTTCCCGGATTCCGGCCCCCAGTTGGCGGAGTGCCTGGATCATCAAGGCCGAATCGCGCGAGTGCAGGGGTGCCCGGAGGCGGGACGGCCCGTCGGCCAGGGCAGCAAGGACCAGGTACCTGTTGGTGAGGGACTTGGAGCCGGGGACGGTGACCGTGGCGTCGACCGGCGCTTCTGCGAACGGTGCTGGCCAGGTGTTGTCCGCAACCGGGGCGGACGGTACTGGGGCGGGGGCGGTGCCTGTCATTCGTACTTATGCTTTCACGGCGTGGTCCACGGCCTTGCGGACTGCTTTATCGGCCTTTTTGAGATTCTTGCTGGTGGTCTTCCGGGCGTCTGCAGCCAGGTGGCTGGCACCCTTGCGGGCGTCGGCTGCCAGGTGCTCGGCCCGCCATGCCAGGCTCGGCTTGCCCGCGGTATCCACGGACGCAAGCAGCACGCCGCCGGTGAGCGTGACGTTCTTCAGGAGCTGGGTCCGCCGCGCGTCCCGGCCTTCCTTGGTCGTGATGTCGGCGCTGCGCCACTCGACGAAGGCGTTCAGCGCAGAAATGATGGCCAGTACGGAGGCTGCCAGCCGGGCCGACTTGCCCATGGCGAACAGCACGCCCGCGCCCACCTGGGTGCCTCCGATGACGCGTGCCAGTACCTTTTCGTTCGTGGCGAACGGGAGGGAGTCCGCAGCCCGGCGCAGCAGGGGCGAGAGCTGCGTCGCAGTGTCATCCGCGTTCTTTAGCTTGTCCAGGCCGGCAAGAACGAAACTTGAGGCCAGCATGGGCCGGGCGAGAATACGGACTAACGACATGAATTTCCTCCTGGGTGGACGAGCCGCGGAACATCTGCGGGGGAACCGGTTCTAGTCTTGCACTTTTGCGGAATATTTGCCCGCCGGCTGTGGTTGTGAAAGGCAGGTCCCGATGAGTCACGGGCTGTGCTTGGCCACGGCCTAAGGCGCTTGCGGACGCCCGGAGGCCGGGCGCTGAAAGCGTTCGCACGGGCGCCCCACGACGGGCGCCAACAATAAGGACACAGAGCGGAGTTGGAGCGTTGACATTGGTTAGGGGCAGCGTGGAACTACTTGCGCCACTGGAGTTCTCCGGACGCGGCGATGATGCCGGCGGGCAACCGCCGGTGGGCTCGGGGCGCGTCACAGTAGACTTGAAGGCAATGAGCACCATTGATCCGGCCGTTGCGGCCATATACGAGGCTGCCGGTAACGACGCCAAGACCAACAGCGGGCGCCCGGCGGATGCCGGGGCCACTGCGGAAGCTGCAGCCAGCCCGGACGGCTTGGCCAGCACGGGCGGCGCGGCAAGCCCGAACGGCGGGCGTGCTGCGGAAGCGGAGGTCGACGTCGTGTCTGAGACCTCCGAGGAACGCAGGCTGCGGTTTGAACGCGATGCCATGCAGTATGTCGACCAGCTCTATTCGGCCGCCATGAGGATGGCACGCAATCCCGCCGATGCCGAGGACCTGGTGCAGGAGGCATACACCAAGGCTTTCTCGGCGTTCCATCAGTACAAACCGGGAACCAACCTCAAGGCGTGGCTCTACCGGATCCTCACAAACACGTACATCAACCTCTACCGCAAGAGGCAGCGTGAGCCGCTGCAGTCGAACTCAGACACCATTGAGGACTGGCAGCTGGCGCGGGCGGAATCGCACACTTCGTCCGGCCTGCGTTCGGCCGAAGCGGAAGCGCTGGACCACCTCCCGGATTCCGATGTGAAGCGGGCGCTGCAGGCGATTCCGGAGGAATTCCGCCTCGCGGTGTACTTCGCCGACGTGGAAGGGTTCGCGTACAAGGAAATTTCAGACATCATGAACACCCCCATCGGCACTGTGATGTCCCGGCTTCACCGCGGCCGCAAGATGCTGCGCGACATGCTTGCGGACTACGCCGCAGAGCGGGGTTTCAAAGCCGCAGCCGATTCCGGTGCCGCGGCCGAAAGCACAACACAGGAGAACAGGAAATGAGCGACTGCCAGGGACTGGGCGATTGCGACGACGCCCGGATGCAACGTATTTACGAATACCTGGACGGTGCGTTGACACACAGCGACATCGCCGAGATCAAGGACCATCTGGACGGTTGCCCGGAGTGCCTTGAAGAGTACGATCTCGAGTGCGTCATCCGCAAGGTGGTCAAACGCTCCTGTACGGAAGCAGCCCCGGAGAACCTGAAGAACGCCATCCTGGACCGGATCCACTCGATCCGTCCTGTCGAAGCTTAGCTTCGCCGGGAGCCCGGCGGGAGGGCAGCTGCTCCCCGAATTCACGGCATTCACAGCGAAGGGCCCCGGAAACCATGTGGTTTCCGGGGCCCTTCGCTTTAATGCTCATGTTCCAAACCGTAGCTTAGGTGTTGGGGCGCTTCCCGTGGTTCGCGCCGCCACGCTTACGGTCACGACGTTTACGTGCACGCTTGCTCATAGCTGGCCTCCTTAATCTTGGTACTCAAAAGAGCTGCCCTCAAGTCTCCCACATCACGCGACGGCCCGCGAACCGGGCCCCGCTCAATGACTGCCGGCGTTCAGGGAGTTGCGGATGGATATTTCGGCCTGGTCCAGGACCGTCCGGATCGTCTCGAGCGTGACGCCGCTGATGGGTGCGGCGCCGGCCTTTACCCGGAGCTCCACACGGAGGTTGTCCCTGAAGGCCTGCACCAGCATTTCCGCCTCTTTGAGCGTGCGGTCGCCTTCGGGAGTGTGCCGCGTACCGCGGTCAGTGAACCCTGCGGAACGGGCAGACGTGCGCGCGGCTTCGGCAGTGGCGGCAAGGTCGGCCCGGAGCCCGCGCATGTTGACGCGGATATCCTCCCGCAGGTTGTCGGCCAGCCGGCGAACGGAGGCGGAAATGTCATTCTCCACGCCGGCCAGTTCGTCCCTGCGCCGGTTGAGCTCCACCAGGCCGGCAGGGGTGATGCGGTAGTTGGTGCGGCGCCCCTCGGCTTCCGTGGCCACGAGCCCTTCTTCCTCCAGCTTGCCGAGGCGCGGATAGATCGTCCCGGCGCTGGGGGAGTAAGTCCCCCCAAAACGCTCGCTGAGCGCTTTGATCAGTTCGTAGCCGTGTTTGGGGCCCGACTCCAGCAGGGAAAGCAGGTAAAGGCGAAGCGCGCCGTGGGCGAAGACCGGAGGCATCTAGGCGTCCGTTTCGGTGTCCGCGGGCGACAGGCTGTGGATGATGGACGTCTTTCCGGAGACGGAGTTGGTTCGAACAATCATCAGCTGCGCGTCCGGGCCGGCGATCGTCTGGACCTTGCCGCCCGGATGGACGTACTTCTGGTCGTCGATGACCACGGTGCCGCCGGCGGATTTGGCCACGACGTCCACGCCGACGTCCTGGGGCAGCCGGAGGGTCAGATCGCCCGATACCGAATTGGCTCCGAAGTCGTGGGTGAACCCGTGAAGGTCGAAGCTCATGTCGCCGCTGACGGTGTTGGCGCGGATGTTGCTGAACCGGCCGGACGCGGTAACTTCACCGGAAACGCTCTTGGCGGTAAGGAAGCCGTCGTGGTTCCGGGCGATGACTTCACCGCTGACCGTGTTGACATGGAGTTCGCCGCGGGTGCCGTCCGCCATGACGGATCCGGAGACTGTGTTTAGCTTGGTGTGGCCGCTGATGCCGGAGACGAGGCCGTCCCCGCTGACGGTGCCGGCCTCCACTTCCACGCCGGCAGGCAATGCGATGCTGATGACCACGGAGTTGGTGCTGCTGTTGTTGACCGTGTCCATCAGGTTCTTGAACCAGCCCTGGGCGCCCTGTAGCTGATGGCGGACCTCAAGCCGGCCGTTGACCAGGGTGACCGTCAGCGGATCCCCGTGAATTTCGGATACCTCGATCCGCGTGACATCCTCGGCGTGGGTGACCACATCGAACCGTCCCCGGATGATTCCGAGTTTGAGTGACCTGACGCCGTCGATGTCGATCGTTTGCGGACCGGTGACGGTCCAGGTGTTCTCGTCCACTGCGCCTCCAAGTTGCGATATATCGTGAATATGATCCGACGTTATATCGCGTCTTGCCCAAAAGCAATACGTCGTGCCCAAAAGCAATGCACGGCGGCCGCTAGCGGTAGATCTTTCCGATGAGCGTCCGGGCAATCGTGGTGGCCGGATCCCGGCCATCCGGCGTCGGGGCCAGATTCGTCCAGACGACAAGTGTGACTTTGGGCAGCGGGGTCATGGCCGGCGAAGCTGTTGAAGCCGGGCAGTTCACCGGTGTGCCCGAAGAGCTTCCCGAATTTTGCGATCCCCAGCCCGTAGAGCGCGCCCCCGGGGTCGTCGGCCTTGACGGGCTGTGGACTGTCCAGGCGCTGCTTCTGCAGGGCGGGGTCCAGGACCTTTCCGCCGCCGAGTGCCTCCGTCCACATTGCCAGGTCTTCCGCGGTCGAGATTCCGGACCCGGCGGCCCAGGCCCACGAGGGGTTCATGGCTGTCTGGTCGGTGGGCTGGAGCGTCCCGTCGGCGGCGGACTTTTGCATGTCCTCGGGAAGGGCCGGGTGGTCGAGGGGCAGCACGTTGTTCCCGTACATGTACCACTGCGGGTGCGGGTCCGGAAGGGCGTTGGATGCCTGCTCCGGAAAGACGGATCCGGTCAGTCCGAGCGGGGTGAACAGCCTGTCGCGGAACGCTGCGGTGAGCGGTTTGCCGTCCAGGGCTTCCGCGATCAGGCCGAGCAGCACCGTGTTGGTGTTGGAATAGTGGAAGCCCTCGCCGGGAGCGAAATAGGGCGGGTGGCGGAAGGCAACGGCGAGCAGTTCTTCGGGGGTCCACGCCTTACCGGGATCGGCATCGAGGACCTGGTTCACTTCCAGCGCCTCGGTGTAGTTCTAGAGGCCGCTGCGCATCGTCAGCAACTGTTCGATGGTGATGTTGGCGCCGTTGGGCACGTCCGGACGGTAGTCCGCCACCGCGTCTTGGAGCTTGATCTTCCCTTCCTGGACCAGCTGCAGGATCACAGTGGTGGTCCAGGTCTTTGTGATGGAACCGATCCGGACGTGGTCCGCGGGGGTCACGGGGTCGGTTCCGCCGTAGGTTCTCACTCCGTACGTGTAGGTGAGGTTCCCGCCGGGGGTCCGCAGCAGCATCACCGCGCCGGGGACGCGCAGTTCCTGGGCAGCATCCCTAAAAGTCTGTTCCAGCGCCGCCTGGTCGAACTCCTGCAGCGCAGCGTCGGACGAGGCGGCGGGGGAGGAGGCTGAGGGGGACGAAGCTGCCGGGGAGGAGACTGCGGACGAGGGGGAGGAAGCAGGCGGGGCAGGCGCCGGGCCCGCACTGCAACCTGCCACGGCAAGCATCAGCGCTGCGGCCAGCGCTGCCGGGGCGGGGGAGCCCGTGGGGATTCCGGGAACGTTCATGGACCCACAACCTTATGTCGACGGCGTTATGGGCCCCATTGGGTCACGTTCGGGCGTGAGGTGTCAAGCACCTCCGGATCTACTCCGGGGCGGCGATACCCAGCCACTGGAACCAGCCGCGGTGCAGCACCAGCCAGGCCATCAGCCCGTAGCCGGCCTGTCCCGGCGTTCCGCCGTTCGCTGCCAAATCCTGCCGCCACTGCTCATGGTTGAGCAACGGGGAGAAGGTGTCCACATACAAGTGCTTGCGCCGCGTGGTGACGTCGGCGAAGGCCGTGTTCAGTTCGCCCAGCCGGCGGTTCTGCGAGGGGTCCAGGGACGGCGGCGGACCCACCACAAAGACCTCGATCTTGTTCTGGGACGCGGAGTCCAGGATATTGGCAAGGTTCAGGCGGCTGCGGGCCGTGGAGAGGCCAAACTCGACGTCGCGTCCGCTCAGGCCGATCACAAGCCGGTTTTCGTGGTTGTTGCCGAAGCGGCGGCCCGCCTCATCGAGCCAGCGCGCGGCCAGGCCCTCGGTGCCTTCCTGCGGACAGGGGAGGGGGTAGCACTCAACAGTGATGCCGTCCTGCGGAGTGCGGGCCAGCACACGGCCCAGCCAGCCGAGTGCGCGGGGATCGCCCAGGCCGGCCAACAGTTCATCTCCAACAGCCGCAATCCGCAGCTTCCTGTCTTCCACGACTACCTCTTTACCTCAATATGCAATTGGTTCAGCGTTCCATGGAAAGGGGCTGCCAGCCAACTCCGCGACCGGCGTCGGGCGACACGTGCGTCGGGCAGCGCCACCCCTTCCATTAAGCAGCGCTGCCCGGCCGGAGACGAAAATGTCGAGTTCCGGCCGGGCAGCGTCCAGGCTACTTCCGGGCAAACGCCTGCTTGAGGAGGGTGTCCTGCTCCGCAGCGTGCCGCTTCATGGAGCCGGCAGCCGTGGAGGCCGAAGCCGGACGCGAGACCAGGCGCACCCGGCGGTCCAGGGCGTCGGGCAGGTTCAGGCCCATGAACGGCCACGGGCCCTGGTTGGCCGGTTCGTCCTGTGCCCACACCACGTCGGCGTTGGGGTACTTGGCGAGCTCGGCGGCGATTTCAGCGGCGGGCAGCGGGTAAAGCTGCTCGACGCGGACGATCGCCGTCGTCTTGTCGCCGGTCTTCTGCCGCGTGGACAGCAGATCGTAGTACAGGCGGCCGGACACCAGCAGCACACGCTCGACGGCGTCCGCCTGCAGCTGTTCGTGCTCTCCGATGACGGGCTTGAAGGTGCCGGTGGTGAAGTCCTCCACGGAAGACGCTGCGGCCTTCAGGCGGAGCAGCTGCTTCGGCGTGAAGATGATGAGCGGCTTCCGCGGCCGGCTGTATGCCTGGCGGCGCAGCAGGTGGAAGTGGGAGGCCGACGTCGTGGGGTTGGCTACGATCATGTTCTCTTCGGCGCACATCTGCAGGAACCGCTCGATCCGGGCGGATGAGTGGTCCGGGCCCTGGCCTTCATAGCCGTGGGGCAGCATCAGCACCAGCGAGGAGCGCTGGCCCCATTTCTGCTCGGCCGAAGAGATGAACTCGTCGATGATGGTCTGCGCGCCGTTGACGAAGTCACCGAACTGCGCTTCCCACAGCACCAGGGCGTCAGGGCGTTCGACGGAGTAGCCGTATTCGAAGCCCATGGCAGCGTATTCGGACAGCAGGGAGTCGTAGATCCACAGCTTGGCCTGGTCATCGGAGAGGTTGCCCAGGGGCAGCCACTCATTGCCGTTGGCACGGTCGTGGAACACGGCGTGGCGCTGCACGAAGGTGCCGCGGCGGGAGTCCTGGCCGGCGAGCCGGACCGGAACGCCTTCCATGATGAGGGAGCCGAAGGCCGCGATCTCGCCAAAGCCCCAGTCGATGCCGCCCTCGCGGGACATCTGTTCACGCTTCTCAAGCAGCTGCTTGAGCTTGGCGTGGACCGTGAAGCCCTCGGGAATCTCGATGTGGGCCTTGCCGATGCGCGCCAGGGTCTCCGGGGAGATCGCGGTGGACGCCGGCGCGTTGATGCCGGAGTCGGACTGCTGGGCGCTGGGCCGTTCGATATCGGACACGGCGGCGGAATCCGCGGTGATGATCGGGATCGGGGAGGTCTGCGCGGCGTGGGTCTCCGCGAAGACGCGTTCCAGGCGTTCCTGGTAGTCGCGGAGCAGCTGCTCGGCTTCTTCCTCGGTGATGTCGCCGCGGCCGATCAGCGATTCGGTGTACAGCTTGCGTACGGAGCGCTTGGCTTCGATCAGGTTGTACATCAGCGGCTGGGTCATCGAGGGGTCGTCGCCCTCGTTGTGCCCGCGGCGCCGGTAGCAGACCATGTCGATGACAACGTCCTTGTGGAAGCGCTGGCGGAACTCGTAGGCAAGCTGGCCGATGCGGACCACGGCCTCCGGGTCATCGCCGTTCACGTGGAACACCGGAGCCTGGATCATCTTGGCGACGTCAGTGGAGTAGGTGGAGGAACGCGACGACGAGGGTGCCGTGGTGAAGCCCACCTGGTTGTTGACCACCACATGGATGGTTCCGCCGGTGCGGTAGCCGCGCAGCTGGGAGAGGTTGAGCGTTTCCGCCACCACACCCTGGCCTGCGAAGGCGGCGTCGCCGTGCACCATGATGGGGAGCACGGGGAAGGCCTCGCCCTGGTCCAGGCGGTCCTGCTTGGCACGGACGATGCCTTCGAGGACGGAGTCCACTGCCTCGAGGTGCGAGGGGTTGGCGGCGAGGTAGACCTTCGTCTCCTTGCCGTTGTCCGAGGTGAACGTGCCCTCGGTGCCGAGGTGGTACTTGACGTCGCCGGAGCCCTGCACGGAGCGCGGGTCCTGGGTGCCTTCGAATTCGCGGAAGACCTGGGCGTAGGTCTTGCCGGCGATGTTGGTGAGCACGTTCAGGCGGCCGCGGTGGGCCATGCCGATTGCCACTTCGTCGAGATCGTCGTCGGCCGCATCGGAGATGATGGCGTCCAGCAGCGGGATCAGCGATTCGCCGCCCTCCAGCGAGAACCGCTTCTGGCCCACGAACTTGGTCTGCAGGAAGGTTTCGAAGGCTTCCGCGGCGTTGAGCTTGGAAACGATGCGCAGCTGCTCTTCGCGGCTGGGCTTGGAGTACGGGTGCTCCAGCTGGTCCTGGAACCACTTGCGCTCGGCCGGGTCCTGGATGTGCATGTATTCGATGCCGGTGGTGCGGCAGTAGGCGTCACGGAGTACACCGAGGATGTCGCGGAACGCCAGCATGGGCTTGCCGCCGAAGCCGCCGGTGGGCCACTCGCGGTCGAGGTCCCACAGGGTCAGGCCGTAGGTGAGGACGTCCAGGTCCGGGTGCTTCCGCTGGACGTATTCCAGCGGATCGGTGTCCGCCATGAGGTGGCCACGGACGCGGTAGGAGTGGATCAGCTGCTGGATCCGGGCGACCTTGTTGATTTCGTCGGCCGGGTCCACCTGCAGGTCCGGGCTCCAGCGCACGGGCTCGTACGGAATGCGCAGGGACTCGAAGATCTCGTCGTAGAAGTTCTGTGCACCGAGCAGGAGCTGGTGCACGAGCTTGAGGAACTCGCCGCTGCCGGCACCCTGGATGACGCGGTGGTCATAGGTGGAGGTCAGCGTGAGGACCTTGCTGATGGCGTTATGCGCGATGATCTTCTCGCTCGCGCCCTGGAACTCGGCCGGGTAATCCAGTGCGCCGACGCCGATGATGGCAGCCTGGCCCTTGGAGAGGCGGGGCACGGAGTGGACGGTGCCGATGCCGCCCGGGTTGGTGAGGGAAACCGTGGTGCCGGAGTGGTCATCGGCGGTCAGCTTGCCGTTGCGGGCACGCTTGATCAGGTCTTCGTAGGTGTGCCAGAACTCGGAGAAGTTGAGGGTCTCCGCCTTCTTGATGTTCGGCACCATGAGCAGGCGCGTGCCGTCCGGCTTGGGCATGTCGATGGCGATGCCGAAGTTCACGTGTGCCGGCTGGACCGCGACGGGCTTGCCGTCCACTTCGTCGTAGTAGACGTTCATGGACGGGAACTGGGACAGTGCGCGGATGACGGCATAGCCGATCAGGTGCGTGAAGGAGACCTTGCCGCCGCGGGCCCGGGCCAGGTTGGAGTTGATGACCACGCGGTTGTCGATCAGCAGCTTCGCGGGAATGGCGCGGACGCTGGTTGCGGTGGGAACTTCCAGGCTGGTGACCATGTTGGAAGCGATCGCCTTGGCCGGTCCGCGGAGAACGGAGACAACGTCCTCTTCGGGAGCCGTGGGAGCCTTGACGTTCTTCGGCAGCTGGGCGGGGATGGGCGGAGTGCCTGCGGATTCGGGCTTCTTTGCGCCGTCACGGGCAACAGTGGCGGGTGCTTTCTTCGCCGGGGCTGCGGGAGCCTGGGCGGAAGCGGCCGGGGCGGCAGCGGCCGGTTTGGCGGCTGCCGGCGACGGTGCCGGTGCGGCCGGAGCGGGAGCTACAACGGGAAGTTCGCGGGTTGAGGGATCTGCGGGCGCCGGTGCACCGGAGGTCCCGTTGGAAGACGAGCTGTCACCGGCGTCGAAGGATTCGAACAGGGGCCACCACTTGGCATCTACCGTGTTCTTGTCCTGCTGGTAACGCTCGTACAGTTCGTCAACGAGCCACTCGTTTCCGCCAAATTCCTCTGGTAGACGGTGGCTAGGCTGCTCTGGCACTTGAAATACGCCTCTTCCATGAGTTTGATTTCCCTCTGGTCGCCTTCGGTGCCTCAGCACAACAATCGAACCAGTCTCTGCGTCCTGTGAACCCAGACCTTTGCCAGTCTAGTGACGATCCTTGGTTAACTGCCAATAAGGGTGACCCAAATCATGTAGCGGCGAAACTATTGCGCGAATAAGCTCCTAGACTCGCACTGAGTATCCCTTTCGACGAGGAGTTGCCGTGCGTTTTTTGAGTGAACCGACCACCGACCTGACGTACTCGGACGCCTTCCTGGTGCCCTCGCGTTCGGACGTCACGTCGCGGCTGGATGTGGACCTTGCGGCCGATGACGGCACCGGGTCCTCCATCCCGCTGGTGGTGGCCAACATGACGGCCGTGACGGGAAAGCGCATGGCCGAGACCATGGCCCGGCGCGGCGGGCTGGCCGTCCTGCCGCAGGACGTTCCGCTTGATGTGCTCCGCGACGTCACGGCCTGGATCAAGTCGCGGCATACCGTTTTTGAAACTCCGGTCAGCCTGCTGGCCTCGGAGACGGTCATCGACGCCCTCCACCTGATGGGCAAACGGCCGCACGGTGCAGTGGTGGTAGTGGACGACGCCGGCAGGGTTGCCGGTGTGGTCCGCGCTGCGGACTGCGAGGGGCAGGACCGTTTTGCCTCCCTCGCGTCGGTCATGCGGCAGGCGCTGGTGCTGGACGCCGGCGCGCTCGGCCCGGGGAGCCCGGCCGCGGGCGGAACGGGCGCGGGGATGCTTGACGCTTCCCTGCGGAAGGCCTTCGACGCCATGGACGCCGCAGGCACGGACTTCGCCCCGGTCCACCAGGACGGCTCCCTCGCCGGAGTCCTCACCCGCAAGGGTGCGCTTCGTTCCACTATCTACCGGCCACTCCTGGACGCGGCGGGAAAGCTGAAGGTGGCTGCCGCCGTCGGAATTAACGGTGACGTGGCGGGCCGGGCGGCGGAACTGCTGGCCGCCGGCGTGGACGTCCTCGTCATCGACACCGCCCACGGCCACCAGCAGAAGATGTTCGACGCGCTGGCGGCTGTCCGCGGACTGGACCCTGCCGTACCCATCGTGGCGGGCAATGTCGTGACAGCGGATGCAACCCGGGAACTGATCAGCGCCGGCGCGAACATCGTCAAGGTCGGCGTCGGTCCGGGGGCCATGTGTACCACGCGCATGATGACGGCCGTGGGCCGTCCCCAGCTCTCCGCCGTGCTGGAGTGCGCCGCTGCGGCACGCGCCGCCGGCGGGCGGATCTGGGCCGACGGCGGCGTGCGGTATCCGCGGGACGTTGCCCTGGCGCTGGCGGCCGGAGCAAGCCAGGTCATGATCGGTTCGTGGTTCGCGGGAACCCACGAAAGCCCGGGGGATCTGCAGTCGGACGCAAACGGCCGCCAATATAAGGAGAGCTTCGGCATGGCCTCGGCCAGGGCGGTGCAGAACCGGAACCAGCGCGAGGGCGCTTTTGAAAAGGACCGGAAGGCGCTTTTCGAAGAGGGCATCTCCACGTCACGCATGTACGTGGACCCCGCCCGGCCCGGCGTAGAAGACCTGGTGGACATGATCACCGCAGGGCTCCGCAGTTCCATGAGCTATGCCGGAGCAGCGGACCTCGCCGGATTCCGCGAGCGTGCCGTGGCAGGAATCCAGTCCGCTGCCGGCTACGAGGAGGGCCGGCCTGTTCCGCAAAGCTGGTGAGGCGTGCTCCTGTAGACTGACATTCTTATGGACAGTAAATCTAGGTGCCGGCCTGGGGGCTGTCAGCGGAGCATGAATACCAGCTCCCCGCAGTCCACCCACAGAGCCGGCAAACCCCGTTCACGCGCCCATCATTCTGCAGCAGTCCACGCCGCAGCCTTCCAGGAAACAGGGTCGGCAACGGCCGACCATCCTCCGCCGGGCGGTTTCCCCGGCAGCGCCTCCCTTTCTCCAGCCGCTCCGTGGCCGGCCTCTTCGCCGGAGGCAATCCGCTGATGGAATGGCTACTCCTTATTGCGGGCATCCTGCTCATCCTTGGCACGGGTTTCTTCGTCGCCGTCGAGTTTTCCCTCGTCGCCCTGGACCAGGCGACGGTCCAGCGGGCCGTTGACAGCGGCGACGCAGCGGCCGTGCCGCTGCTCAAATGCCTCAAGTCACTGTCCACCCAACTATCCAGCTGCCAGCTCGGGATCACCATGACCACCCTGCTGACCGGCTACGTCATGGAACCGTCCGTCGGAAAGCTGCTGGAAGGTCCGCTGGCCGCGGCGGGTGTTCCGGAAGCCGCGGCTGCTTCCGTTTCGTTGGTGATGGCCATGGCCATCGCCACCCTGGGGTCCATGCTGATCGGCGAGCTGGTGCCCAAGAACATGGCCATTGCACTGTCCCTGCCGATCGGCAAGGCCGTGGCCCGTCCGCAGCTGGTCTTCACCGCCGTCTTCAAGCCTGCCATCATCGTGCTGAACGGCTTCTCCAACAGAGTGCTGAACGTCTTCGGACTCGAAGCCAAGGAGGAGATCTCCGGCGCCCGGACCCCGGCCGAACTGGCATCCCTGGTGCGGCGCTCCGCTGCCATGGGAACACTTGACCCGGGAACGGCCAACTTCATCGCCCGGACGCTGAAGTTCTCCGGCCGGACTGCGGCCGACGTGATGACCCCCAGGATCCGGGTGGAGACAATTGCCGCCGGGCAGCCGGTTTCGGACATTGTGGACGCCGCACGGCGGACCGGGTATTCACGCTTCCCGGTCATTGGTGAGTCCGCCGACGACATCCGCGGCCTGGTCCACGTCAAGAAGGCAATCGCCGTCCCTTCGGACCGGCGCGTCAACCTTGAGGCAGGCGCCATCATGACGGACGTCCTGAGGGTTCCCGAAACCATCCACCTGGATGCCCTGCTGGCGGAACTCCGCGAGGGAAACATGCAGCTGGCCGTCGTGCTTGACGAATACGGCGGCACGGCCGGCATCGCCACCCTCGAGGACCTCGTGGAGGAAATCGTCGGGGAGGTCGCGGATGAACACGACAAGGTACGTCCCGGACTGCTGCAGAGTGCATCGGGGGACTGGTACTTCCCCGGGCTCCTGCGCCCGGATGAACTCTCGGAACAGATTCCCGGGCTGACGGTGCCTGACGAATCTGCATACGAAACAGTGGGCGGCTACGTCATGAGCCAGCTCGGCCGGATCGCCGCTGTGGGGGACAAAGTGGACGTCGGCGGGGGCACGTTGAGTGTGACCCGGATGGACGGACGCCGCATCGACCGGATCTGCTTCAAGCCTTCCCCGGTCCGCGGCGAAGAGCACGCGGCCGGCCAGGGAGGCACGGCATGAGCGACTGGGCAGGAATTCTCTGGCTGGTGGTCCTGCTGTTCGGCAACGCTTTCTTTGTGGCGGCCGAGTTCGCGGTCATGTCCGCCCGGCGGAGCCAGATCGAGCCGCTGGCGGAGGCCGGCTCCTTGCGGGCGCAGACGACGCTGCGGGCCATGGAAAACGTGTCCCTCATGCTCGCGTGTGCCCAGCTGGGCATCACTGTCTGCTCCCTGCTGATCCTGCAGGTGGCAGAACCGGCCATCCACCACCTGATGGCGGTTCCCCTTGAAGCCGTCGGCATGCCGATGGAGCTGGCGGACATCGTGGCGTTCACCGTGGCCCTGCTGGTGGTGACCTTCCTCCATGTGACGTTCGGCGAGATGGTGCCCAAGAACATCTCGGTGTCCGTTGCGGACAAGGCGGCCCTGCTGCTGGCGCCGCCGCTGATGTTCATTGCGCGGCTGGTGAACCCGGTGATTGCGGCCCTCAACTGGTCCGCCAACCACATCCTGCGCCTGATGCGGATTGAGCCCAAGGACGAGGTGAACTCCTCGTTCACGCTGGAGGAGGTCCAGTCGATCGTGCAGGAATCCACCCGGCACGGGCTGGTGGACGACGACGCCGGCCTGATCACCGGTGCGCTTGAATTCTCCGAGCACACGGCGTCGGACATCATGGTCCCGCTCGACAAGCTGGTCATGATGAAGTCGCCCACCACGCCCGTGGAGTTCGAAAAGGCCGTCAGCCGCACCGGATTCTCCCGGTTCCCGATGATGGACGAGGACGGCATGCTTTCGGGCTACCTTCACATCAAGGATGTGCTGTCCATTCCGGAGGCGGGATACGAACACCCGATTGCCGAGAGCCGGATCAGGTCCCTGGCGAACCTGGCCATGGATGACGAGATTGAAAAGGCCATGTCCGTGATGCAGCGCACCGGATCACACCTGGCGCGCGTCATCGGACCGGACGGCAACACCCAGGGCGTGCTGTTCCTTGAAGACGTGATCGAGCAGCTCGTGGGCGAGATCCGTGATGCCACCCAGGCGAAGGGCATCCGCCGGCTCGGCCAGCCGGACGGAGAGTAGCCCGGCGCTGGATGCTGTAGCCCTAAATAGGAATCATTCCTATTTAGGGCTACACTCGTCTTGTTGCTAATGCTCCTGATTCTCATGTGGCAAGTTTTCCGATAACCAGATCCGAGGTCCTTCCGTGCGCCGTTCCGCAGCCCTTTCCGCCACCGCCCTTGCCGGTCTGAGCCTGCTCCTTTCAGCCTGCAGTACGACGTCGGCCGGCCCGCAGGCGGATCCCGGCACCGTCGAGGTGGTCACCTCGACGAACGTGTACGGCGACATCGTCAAGGAAATCGGAGGCGACAAAGTGAACGTCAAGGCACTGATCACCAAGGCGAGCCAGGACCCGCATTCCTACGAAGCCACCACCCAGGACAAGCTGGCGGTCTCAAAGGCCCGCCTGGTGGTGGAAAACGGCGGCGGCTACGACGACTTCATGCACAAGCTGGCCGACGACAGCAACCTGGGTCACGAGAACATCATCAGCGCCGTCGAGGTTTCCGGGCTGGCCCCGGAAGAGGAGCCGTCGACGGCGTCCACGGCCGAGGCCGACGATCACGGACACTCCCACGACGGAGCATTCAACGAACACGTCTGGTACAGCCTGGATGCCATGACAAAGCTGGCCGACGCCGTCGAAGCCAAACTCGCAGCGCTGGAGCCGGCGTCCGCCCCGACCTTCCAGGCCAACGCCGACTCGTTCAAAAAAGAGATCGCAGGGCTGAACGCCCAGGCCGCCGGACTTGCCACGACGGCGGCCAAGGCGCCCGTCGCCGTTACTGAACCGGTACCGCTCTACCTGCTCGAGGCTGCCGGTCTCGTGAACAAGACCCCTGCCGACTACACGGCCGCCATCGAGGAAGGCTCCGATGTGCCGCCCGCGGTCCTCAAGGAAGCCACGGAACTGGCCGGTTCGAAGGACATCAAGTTCCTGGCGTACAACACACAGACGGAAAGCCCGCAGACCCAGGCCCTCAAGAAAGCAGCCGAGGGTGCCGGCGTCCCGGTACTTGACTTCAGCGAAACCCTTCCCGAGGGCAAGACCTACGTTCAGTGGATGAGCAGCAACGTGGACAACATCAAGCAGGCCCTGGGCAAGTAGCCCGCGGGGCGCATTCCGCCCCGGGAAGCCGTGTGCTGAACCATCCACGGACTGGCAGTCCTAAGATGGTGGGGGCGCTTCGCCCCGTATGAATCGAGGATAAAGAACGTTGAAACCGGTAGTGAGCCTCCGCGGAGCCACCCTGAAGTTCGGCAAACGGACACTGTGGGAGGACCTGGACCTCGATATCAATCCCGGCGAGTTCTTTGCCGTCCTCGGCCCGAACGGCAGCGGCAAAACCACGTTCCTGAAGGTCCTGCTGGGACTGCAGGAACTCCATGCCGGGACAGCGGCGCTGGGCGGCCGTCCGGTGGAACGCGGCAGCAACCTGATCGGCTACATTCCGCAGCAGAAATCCTTTGCCCCGGACACGCCCCTTCGCGCCCGGGACCTGGTGGGGCTGGGCGTCGACGGCCACCGCTGGGGACTGCGGCTCGGTGCAGCAAAGGCCAACCGCAGGATCGATGAACTCCTGGACCTGGTGGGCGCCGCGGAGTATGCCAACGTTCCGGTGGGACAGCTCTCCGGCGGCGAACAGCAGCGGCTGAGGGTTGCCCAGTCGCTGGCCGCCGATCCGCAGATATTGCTTTGTGACGAGCCGTTGCTTTCCCTCGACCTTCAGCACCAGCAGGCCGTCAGCGCGCTCATCAACGAGCAGTGCCGCACGCAGGACAGTGCCGTGGTCTTCGTAACGCACGAGATCAATCCGATCATCGATTACGTGGACCGCGTCCTCTACCTTGCCGGCGGACGTTTCCGCGTGGGCAAGCCGGCAGAAGTGATGACTACCGAAGTGCTCTCCGGGCTTTACGGCAGCCGGGTCGAAGTCATCCGTGCCAACGGCCGGATGATCGTGGTGGGGCTCCCGGAGGGGGCCACGCACCACCACGAGGACGCGCATTCGGTGTCAGGAGAGGTGGGCTAAGTGGATTTCGACAGCATCCTGGGCTCCATCTTCAATTTCGATAACTACGGCGAGCTCCTGGCCCTGGTCCAGAACTCCATCTGGGCAGGAGCGCTGCTCGGACTGCTGGGCGGCCTGGTCGGAACCTTCGTGATGAAACGGGACCTCGCGTTCGCCGTCCACGGAATCTCCGAACTGTCGTTCGCCGGTGCCGCCTTCGCGCTGCTGATCGGAGCCGACATCGTCTTCGGATCCCTCATCGGTTCGGTGCTGGCGGCGCTGCTGCTGGGTGTGATGGGGGTCCGGGCCCGGGACAAGAACTCCATCATCGGCGTCATCATGCCCTTCGGGCTGGGCCTGGGCATCCTGTTTCTTTCCCTTTACGAGGGTCGGGCATCCAACAAGTTCGGCCTCCTGACGGGGCAGATCGTTTCCGTGGATACAGTTCAGCTGCAGGTCCTGGCCACGGCCGCCCTCGTGGTGATGCTGGCGCTGGTGGCCATCTGGCGCCCGCTCACGTTTGCCAGCGTGGACCCGGAAGTGGCGGAAGCGCGGGGTGTGCCTGTCCGGACACTCGGCATCGGCTTCATGGTGCTGCTGGGCATCAGCGTGGCGTTGTCCATTCAGGTGGTGGGGGCGCTCCTGGTGCTCGCGTTGCTGATCACTCCGGCCGCCGCGGCGCTTCGCGTGACCTCCTCGCCCCGGCTGGTGGTGATGCTCAGCGTTGCCTTCGCGGTGACGGCTACTGTGGGCGGCATCCTGCTTGCCCTCGGCGGGCGGATCCCCATCAGCCCGTACGTGACCACGCTGTCATTCCTGATCTACGTGGTCTGCCGGATCATCGGCGGCGTCCGGGCCGGCCGCGGCCTCAACGGCCGGGTCCTTCCGGCCGGGGCTGGAGCCTCCTAGGCCGGCAGCTCCCGGGCCCCGGCGGCGCCCCGGTAGCTGCTACGGTGCCCCTTAGCCCGCGGCGGATTTCCGGGCCGTGCAGTCCGGGCACAGGCCGAAGATCTCCACGGTGTGGGCTACCTCGGTGTAACCGTGTTCCGCGGCCGTCCGCGCAGCCCATGTTTCCACGGCGGGCGCCTCCACTTCCACGGCCTTGCCGCAGTTGCGGCACAGCAGGTGATGGTGATGGCCGGTAACGGCGCACCGCCGGTAGACGGCCTCGCCCTCACCGTTGCGCAGGACGTCCACCAGCCCGTCGTCGGCGAGCGACTGCAGGATCCGGTAGGCAGTGGCCAGTGAAACGGAAGTGCCCTGGTTCTGCAGGATCCGGTAGAGCTCCTGGGTGCTGACGAAGTCGTCCAGCTCGTCCAGGGCGGCGCTCACGGCCACTCGCTGCTTGGTGACACGCTGCTCCCGGCCGCCGGCGGGTGCCGGTGCGGATAGCTTTGTGGCGTCGGCCTTGGCGCCGTGGGCCATGGAATAACTCGCTTCCCTCAGGGGTGGTGCAATGTCCAAGATTACCAGCCGGGACCTGTCGGACGGGTGCGCGGGCGGGTTCGTGGACACTGCCGCGCAGGCCGCCCTAGGCTGGCTCCATGAAGTTGACTAAATACACCCACGCCTGTGTCCGGCTCGAGAAGGACGGGCAGGTGCTGGTGCTCGATCCCGGCACGTTCTCCGAAACCGGCGAGGCCCTCCGCGCCGCCGGGGCGGTCCTGGTCACCCATGAACACGGCGACCATATTGACGTTCCTGCCGTGGTCTCGGCCCTGCGGGGCAATGACTCGCTCCTGGTCTTTGCCCCCGGGGGAGTAGCCGCCAAGTTGCGGGCCGAGGCGCCGTTTGCCGAGTCCCGGATCCGGGACGTCGAGCCCGGTTCAACGTTCACCGCGGCGGGATTCGACATTCAGACGTTCGGCGGACAGCACGCGCTGATCCACCCCCAGATCCCCGTGGTGGCCAACATCGGATACTTGATTGACTCCAACGTGTACCACCCGGGCGACTCGTTTGTGATTCCGGACGGCATCGGTGTCCGGACCCTCCTGGTCCCGGTCCACGCGCCCTGGAACAAAATCGGCGAGGTGGTGGATTTCGTCATCGGAGTCCGGGCCGCCAAGGCGTTCCCCATCCACGACGCCCTGCTCAATGAGACCGGACTCGGCCTCATCGAAGGTCACGTGAAGCGCCTGGGAGCCAAGTACGGCACCGAGTACAGGCACCTTTCCAGCGGAGACTCGGTGGAGGTTTAGGCCCGCCAGGTTCCGGTTTCGAAGAATTCCCTGATGACTCCCTGGTGCGGCCTGGGATCCAGCCCGCGGGCCTGCAGCCACTCCTCGTTGTAATAGCTGCCGGCGTACCGGTCCCCGGCGTCACACATCAGCGAGACCACGCTGCCGCGCCGGCCCTCCGCGACCATCCCGGCGATCAGCTGCCACACGCCCCAGAGGTTGGTCCCGGTGGACGGGCCCGCGTGCAGCCCGGCCAGCTCCCACAGGTGCCGCATGGCGGCCACTGACGCCGCATCAGGCACCTGGATCATGTGGTCGATGACGGCGGGAACAAAGCTGGGCTCCATGCGCGGCCGGCCGATGCCTTCGATCCGGGAAGGCATGCCGGTGCTGAAGCCGGCGACGCCGTCCCGCCAGCCCGGGTAGAAGGCTGAGTTCTCAGGGTCCACGACGGCGAGCTCCGTGCCGTGGCGGTGATACCGCAGGTAGCGGCCGATGGTGGCGCTGGTGCCGCCGGTGCCTGCGCCCACCACAATCCACCGGGGGACCGGGTGCTCTTCGAGGGCCAGCTGCTCGAAGATGGATTCGGCGATGTTGTTGTTCCCCCGCCAGTCCGTGGCCCGCTCGGCATAGGTGAACTGGTCCATGTAGTGGCCGCGTGTGGTCCGGGCGACTTCCTCGGCAGCGGAGTACACCTCCGAGGCGTGTTCCACCAGGAGGCAGGAGCCGCCGAACTGCTCGATCAGCGCAATCTTTTCGGGGCTGGTGGTGCGGGTCATGACGGCGACGAACGGCAGGCCGAGGAGCTGTGCGAAGTAGGCCTCGGAGACCGCCGTGCTGCCGCTGGAAGCCTCCACGATGGTGGTGCCTTCCCGGATCCAGCCGTTGACCAGGCCGAACAGGAACAGTGAGCGCGCCAGCCGGTGCTTCAGGCTCCCGGAGCGGTGCGTGGATTCGTCCTTCAGGTACAGCTGGACCCCCCAGTGCTCCGGCAACGGGACGGAGTAGAGGTGCGTGTCCGCTGATCTGTTGTTTTCGGCGTTGATCCTGCGTACGGCTTCATCCGCCCACGCCCGGTCCTGCTTGCCCGCACGGTTACCCACTGTGTTCACCGATTCAGCCTACCCGGGACCGGCGGCGTCCACGGCTACAGTGGGAACCGGCTACCCGCCCGCGTCTGCGGACCGGGCCGGACGGCCTGTCATCCGAACCAAAGGAGATTTGATGAACCCCCTGATGGACGTGTCCGCGCTGAACCACCGGATGACCTCCGGCAAGCGCACCGTTCTGCTGGATGTGCGCTGGGCGCTGGGCGACCCCCACGGCCGTGAGCATTACCTTGAGGCGCATATTCCCGGTGCCGTCTACGTGGACCTGCCCTCCAGGCTGGCCGGGCCGGCGGACCCCGCCCAGGGACGGCATCCCCTGCCGCCGCTGCAGCAGTTCCAGGAATCGGCCCGGTGCTGGGGTATCCGGGACAACGACGTCGTGGTGGCCTATGACGACACGGGTGCAACTGCCGCCGCGAGGCTGTGGTGGATGCTGCGCAACGCCGGGATGCCCAACGTTTTCCTGCTCGACGGCGGCCTGTCCGCTTGGCGCGCAGCCGGATACGCCGTGGAAGGCGGCCTCGAGCAGGCTTCGCTGGGCGACGTCACGCTCACCGACGGTGCGATGCCTGTCATCGATGCGCCCCAGGCCGCACAGTGGCCGGAACGGGGTGTCCTGCTGGACGCGCGGGCGGGCGAACGCTACCGCGGCGAAGTCGAGCCGGTGGATCCGCGGGCAGGGCACATTCCGGGCGCCGTGAGTGCCCCCACGGGCGCGAACATTGGAGCCGACGGACGGTTCCTGCCGCCGGAGGAGCTGCGCGAGCGTTTCACCGCCCTGGGCGTCCGGCCGGATGCGCCCACCGCCGTGTACTGCGGCTCGGGGGTCACGGCGGCACACGAAATCGCTGCCCTCGAAATCGCCGGGTTCCCCGCGGCACTGTATCCGGGCTCGTTCTCGCAGTGGTCCAACGATCCCGCCAACGAGGTGGCCACGGGAGCGGCCCCGTAGGCCCGGCAGGATTGGAACGCCGGATTGGAACGCCGGCCGGGGGCGGGGGTAGCGTCGGAGCATGACTCCCGGACGCCCCGTACCGCCGCCCCTCGCCAAGCCGCTCCCCGGCACTCCGCCGCTCCGGGACGCCAGCCAGACCGCGCCGCCTGCACTCCCGAGGCTTGCCGCAGCCTACGGGGCCACAGCAAGCGACAGCGGCCTGGTCCCGCTCACCGTAGCCCGCCGCGCCCCGAAGGACGACGACGTCGAGATCGCCATTGAGTTCTGCGGCCTCTGCCATTCGGACGTGCACGCGACGCGTGGCGAGTGGGGGTCGCCGAAGTACCCGCTGGTGCCCGGCCATGAAATCGTGGGCCGGGTCAGCCGCGTTGGTGCCGCCGTGGACGACTTCGCGCCGGGTGACCTCGTGGGGGTGGGCTGCCTGGTGGACTCCTGCCGTGAATGCGAAAGCTGCCTGGACGGGCTCGAGCAGTACTGCGAAAACGGCATGACCGGAACCTACGGTGCTACGGATTCCCGCAACGGGGACGCCATCACCCAGGGCGGCTACGCCACCTCGGTGGTGGTGGACCGCCGCTACGTGCTGCGGGTTCCCGGAAGCCTCGACCCCGCAGCCGTCGCACCGCTGCTCTGTGCCGGCATCACCACGTATTCCCCGCTGCGGCACTTCGGCCTCGAAGCCGGTGACGTGGTGGGTGTGGTGGGCCTGGGCGGTCTGGGCCACATGGCCGTGAAGCTCGCCAAGGCCATGGGGGCCGGCGTCATTGTGTTCACCACCTCGGAATCGAAGGTCGCCGCTGCGAAGGAGCTCGGTGCCGACGGGGTTGTCCTGTCACGCGACGAGGCGGCCATGGCGGCCGCCGGCCGGACCATCGACGTCATCATCGATACGGTGGCGGCACCGCACGACCTCAACCCCTACTTCCGGACCCTCCGCCGGGACGGCGCGCTGTTCCAGCTGGGCCTGCCCTCCGGAGTCATGCCGCCCGTCAATCCGGGGGCGCTGATCCGGCGCCGGATCGCTTACGCGGGTTCTCTGATCGGCGGCATTGCCGAGACCCAGGAGATGCTGGACTTCTGTGCCGAACACAACGTTGTCTCCGACGTCGAGGTGGTGGGTGCCGATCAGCTGAACGAGTCATATGACCGCATGGTGGCCGGAGACGTCAAGTATCGTTTGGTCCTGGACACCAGCACCCTCGGAACCCCTTCGGAAAAGGCAGACGCATGAGCACCGTTTTCACCAAGATCATCAACGGCGAGATCCCCGGACGCTTCGTCTGGCGCGAACCGGACGTGGTGGCGTTCCTGACCATGGGACCGCTCGCCGACGGACACACCCTGGTGGTTCCGACAGAGGAAGTGGACCGCTGGACGGACGCCCCGACCGCGCTGCTGACCCGGGTGATGGAAGTTGCGCAGAAGATCGGCGCCGTCCAGGTAGACGTCTTTGATGCCGCACGGGCAGGGCTCATCGTGGCCGGCTACGAGGTCAACCACCTCCACGTCCATGTGTGGCCCTCCAACTCCATGGCCGACTACGACTTCGGCTCCGTGGACCAGCACCCCGACCCCGCACAGCTTGACGCCAACGCGGAGAAGCTGCGCGAAGGTCTCCGCCAGGCCGGCCACGGCGATCACGTGCCCGCGGCCTGAGAGCTGCTGCGCCATTCCGGTTTTGATCGGGACTGGCCCCGGTGTGGTTCCCTGGCGGGGGCTACGCCGGGGCCAGTGCCTTATTCAGGACCGCCCGGATCCGCTTCTCGGAGACGGAATAGGCCGTTCCGAGCTCGACGGCGAAGAGGCTCACCCTCAGCTCCTCGATCATCCAGCGCACCTGCGTTAACTCCGTCCCGGCCCGGCGGCCCGGCAGCAGCGCCGACACGGCGTCGTCGTAGTCGTCTTCCAAGGCCTGCACCGCGGCCATGTGCAAGGCGTCCCGCTGGACATTGCCGGGCAGCTTCTCCAGCCGCTTCTCGATCGCGGCCAGATAGCGCGGCAGCTGGCTGAGCTGGGCGTAGCCCGTGCGTGCCACAAAACCGGGGAAGACGAGCTGTTCGAGCTGGCTCTTAACATCGTTGAGCGCGCTGATCAGGGCCAGGCTGGTGGTCCCCTTGAGCTGCTTTTCGATCCGGCGTGTGCTGGCGAGGATGCGCTCGACGACTGCGGTGACAGTGAACACTGTGTCGATGAGCTCGGCCCGGACCTGTTCGTACAGGGCCTTGAAGGACGCCTCGTCCCACGGCAGTTCGGCCGGCGTCAGCTTGTCGATCGCGGCCAGCGCGCAGTCCGCGATCAGGGCCGACACCGAACCGTGCGGATTCTGGCTGAACGTCAGTTTCTCGGTGTTGTTCAGGTGCTCCAGGACATACCGGTCCGGCGCGGGCACCTTCAGCGCGAGCAGACGGATGACGCCGCCGCGCATGGCCAGCTCCTGTTCGGACGCGGTCTGGAACAGGCGGAGGGCAACCGACGCGCCCTCATCCACCAGGGCCGGGTAACCGGTGACGGTGTGTCCCTTCACCATGCCCTGGACCTGGCGCTGCACGGTTCCGAACGTCCAGTCCGTCAGCCCGGACTTCTCTGCGAAGCCGGGTGCTGCGGCACCGTCCGGGGACGGCGTGAAGCCTCCGGAGCTCTTCGGGGCCTGCGCGGACTGCCCCCGCTGCGCACCCTTCGGGCCTTTGGGGGCCGTCGTCACCGGGGTGGCGCCCAGGGACTCGGCGATCGCCCGCCGCGTGGCCGGGGCAAGCCGTTCCTGCAGTTCTGCCAGGTCCTTGCCCTCATCCAGCGTCTTGCCCTTGGAATCGACCACGCGGAAGCTCACGCGAAGGTGGGACGGCACGGCGGCCCAGTTCCATGAACCCGGCGGGATGACCTGTCCGCGGATCCGCCGCAGGACCAGCTCAAGCGAGGGCTCCAGCTCGTCGGCGGCAGGATCGAAGCCGGCCTCCAGGGCGGCCACGGCCTGCCGGGCGACGTCCGGGGCGGGAACGAAGTTCTTGCGGACCTGTTTCGGCAGCGACTTGATCAGGGCAGTGACCAGCTCCACCCGCTGGCCCGGAATGAGCCAGCGGAAGGCGGCGTCGTCCAGCTGGTTCAGGAAGAGCACCGGCACCTCGGCCGTGACGCCGTCGGAGGGGTTGGGCGGGGAACCGGGCGCGACGGGGTGGAACTCGTAGCTGAGGGGCAGTTCGAAGCCTTTGTGCAGCAAAGTCTTCGGATAGGCCGAATCGTCAAGGGCCGCGGCGTCCTCGCTAATCAGCAGGGACTTCTCGAAGTCGAGCAGGCCGGGGTCCTGCTGCCGTGCATCCTTCCACCACTTGTCGAAGTGCCGCTCGGAGACGACGTCCTTGCCGATCCGGGCGTCGTAGAACTCGAACAGCGTCTCGTCGTCCACCAGGATGTCCCGGCGCCGCATCCGGGCCTCGAGCTCCTCGACTTCATGGAGCAGTGCCCGGTTGCGGTGGAAGAACTTGTGGTGGGTCTGCCAGTCGCCCTCAACCAGGGCATGGCGGATGAACAGCTCGCGGCAGAGCTCCGGGTCCACCCTGCCGTAGTTGATGCGCCGGCTGGGGATGATGGGCACCCCGTAGAGGGTGACCTTCTCGTGGGCCATCACCGAGCCCATCTTCTTGGACCAGTGCGGCTCGCTGTAGCTGCGCTTGACCAGGTCCGGGGCCACCTGCTCGGCCCAGAGCGGATCGAACTTCGCCGCAACCCTGGCCCACAGCCGGCTCGTTTCCACCAGTTCTGCCGCCATCACGAACGTGGGGGACTTCTTGAAGAGCGCCGAGCCCGGGAAGACCGCGAAGCGGCTGCCGCGGGCGCCGGCGTACTCGCGCTTGCGCTCGTCGAGGATGCCGATGTGGCTGAGCAGGCCCGAGAGGAGGCTGATGTGGATGCCCTCGTGGTTGCCTACGGGATCGGCCAGGCGCTTGTTGTCCAGGCTGATGCCCAGCGGGCGGGCGAGCTGGCGGAGCTGGGCGAAGAGGTCCTGCCACTCGCGCACCCGCAGGTAGTTGATGAACTCGGCGCGGCAGAGCCGCCGGAAGGCCGTGGAGGACAGCTCCTGCTGCTTCTCCTGGAGGTAGTTCCAGAGGTTCAGGAAGCCGGTGAAGTCCGAGTTCTCGTCCCGGAAGCGCGCGTGCTTCTCCGCGGCGAGCTGCTGCTTGTCGGTTGGACGCTCGCGCGGGTCCTGGATGGTGAGCGCCGCGGCCAGGATCATGACCTCGCGGACGCAGCCGCGCTTGCCGGACTCGACGATCATCCGGCCGAGCCGCGGGTCCACGGGAAGCTGGGCAAGCTGCTGCCCGACGGCGGTCAGCCCGCCGCCGTTCCTGCCGCCGGCCGATCGCCCGCCCGGGCGTCCGCCGCCGTCGCCGGTCTCCTCCTGCGGACGCGCGGCGCTGAGGGCGCCCAGCTCGCGCAGGAGCGTGACGCCGTCGTTGATGGCGCGCGAATCCGGCGGCTCAACAAACGGGAAGTTCTCCACGTCCTTCGGCCCGCGGGCCACACCCATGGCGGTCATCTGCAGGATGACGGCCGCGAGGTTGGTGCGGAGAATTTCGGGATCCGTGAACTGCGGCCGGGATTCGTAGTCCTCTTCCGAATACAGCCGGATGGCGATGCCGTCGGACACACGGCCGCAGCGCCCGGATCGCTGGTTGGCCGAGGCCTGGGACACGCGTTCGATGGGCAGCCGCTGCACCTTGGTCCGGTGCGAGTACCGGGAGATGCGCGCGGTTCCGGTATCCACGACGTATTTGATGCCGGGCACCGTGAGCGACGTTTCGGCGACGTTGGTGGCCAGCACGATCCGCCGTTTGCTGCCGGGATGGAAGACCTTGTGCTGCTCCTGCAGGCTCAGCCGGGCGAAGAGCGGCAGCACCTCGGTGCCGGCCAGCCTCCGGTTGGACTGGATGCGGGCGTTGAGGGCTTCGGCGGCGTCGCGGATTTCGCGCTCGCCGGAGAAGAAGATCAGGATGTCGCCCGGGGCTTCGAGGGCCAGTTCGTCGACGGCGTCGCAGACGGCGTCGAGCGGGTCGCGGTCCTCCTCGAGTTCGTCGTCGGAGGCAGCTACTGCTTCGTCGTCATCTGCGTCGTCACCTGCGGTGCGGGCGCCGCCCGCCGGCTGGGACAGCGGCCGGTACCGGATTTCCACCGGGAACGTCCGTCCGGACACCTCGATGATGGGGGAGGGATCGTCCTCGGTGCCGAAGTGCTTGGCGAACCGTTCCGGATCGATGGTGGCGGAGGTGATGATGATCTTCAGGTCGGGGCGCTGCGGCAGGATCCGCTTGAGGTACCCGAGGATGAAGTCGATGTTGAGGCTGCGCTCGTGGGCTTCGTCGATGATGATGGCGTTGTACTTGCGCAGCAGCTTGTCGCGCTGGATTTCGGCCAGTAAGATGCCGTCGGTCATGAGCTTGACCTTGGTGTTGCGGCTGACCTCGCCGGTGAAGCGGACCTGGAAGCCCACTTCCTGGCCGATTTCGACGCCGAGCTCCTCGGCTATGCGCTCGGCCACCGTGCGTGCGGCCAGCCGGCGCGGCTGCGTGTGGCCGATCAGTCCGTTGTCGCCCAGGCCCAGTTCCAGGCACATTTTCGGAATCTGGGTGGTCTTGCCGGAGCCGGTCTCGCCGGCAATGATCGTCACCTGGTTGGCCGCGATGGCGGCCATCAGGTCCTCGCGGCGCTCGGAGACCGGCAGCTCGGCGGGGTAGGAAATATGAAAAGTCATGGCTGGACACAGTCTACTGCGGCCGGGGCCGCCCGCTGTGTTCAGTGCCGGCACGTCCCCGGCCGGCTACGTGCCGGTCTCCGGCAGCCTGCCCGGGTAGGCAGCAGCCAGTCCCGAGCGCGAGGTGATCCGCAGCTTGGCGTAGATCCGGGTCAGGTGGTACTGCACGGTCTTGACCGAGACGTAGAGTTCCGCCGCAGCCTCCTTGTTGCTCAGGCCGGAAGCCACGAGGGCCGCCACGGCCTTCTCCTGTTCCGTGAGGTCCTCGGTTCCCTGCACTGTGGCGGCCCCGCTGGAGCCCGCGCCGCCGGAGCCCACGCCGCTGGCCCGCATTTCACGGGAGCAGCGGTCCACATAGGCCTGGGCTCCCAAAACGGCGAACAGCTCACGGGCTTCGGCGAGGACGGCTGCGGCTTCCCGGCGCTTGCCTGCCCGGCGGAACGCCTGGCCGTAGGCGAACTTGACGCGTGCACGCGCGTACGGCATCGGCAATCCGTCCAGCCGGGCGAGGCCGCCCTGGAAGCTGCTGCGGGCGGCCTCCAGGTCTCCTGCGGCGGCCTGGATCCTCCCGCGGACGTAGGCCAGCCGTGCCAGGGTGGAGCGGTGCCCGCGGCTGGCGGCCAGCTCTTCATGCGGAGCGAGGAAAGCATCGGCTTCGGCCACCCGGCCCACCATCACCAGGGCATTGGCGTAATGGTCCTGCCACGGCCAGAAACCCGGCTCATCAATGCCCGCGTCGCGCTGCATCCGCAACACCGGCAGCAGCGCGCGGATGACGCCGTCGTAATCGGCCTTTGTTTCAGCGACCTGTGCCCGTGCAAGGCACGACGGCAGCAGCATGGTGGCGTAGCTGTCGGCGGCGGCGGCCCCGCGTTCCAGATGGTGCTCCGCGGCGTCCCAGTTGCCGCGCAAGGCATGGATCTGGGCTCCGCTCCAATGCAGCAGCGGCCGGAGGAGTTCGATCCCGGACTCCTCCTGCAGGCCAACGGCATTGTCGACGGTCTGCAGCGCGTCATCCCAGGCGCCCAAGGCGAAATCCGCCCGGGCCAGCCAGCCCTGCGCCCACAGCGAAATGCGCTGTGATCCGTGGGCGAATTCGGTGGGCACTGCCCCCGCCAGCTCGGCCCGGGCCTCTTCGACCCGGTCCCGGGCAAGGTGCAGCCAGCCCTTGCCCATGTCGGTCCGCTGGCGCTGGGCACCCGCCTCGGGGAACCTGTCCGCGTCCTGGTAACTCTGATCGGCCTCGGCGTAGCGGCCCATGGCGCCCAGTCCGAGTCCTTCGATGGCCTGCGCCTCCACCGCAGGCGCGCTTCCCGGAGGAGAGTGCCTGCGTGCCCGCTCTGCCCACATCACCAGGTCCTTCCCGTGGAAGCGGGCCAAGGCGTGCAGGACCTGCCGCTGGCAGATGCTGCCGGCCGTGCCGGCACCGGAAGCGGGGTCGACGGCGGTCCAGGCCTTCTGCAGCAGGGCCTCCGCCTGCGCTGGACGGCCGCGCAGGATGGCCAGGTAGCCCCGGACCGCATCGCTGCCCGGGCCGGGGGCGAAGGCCTCCAGGGCGTCCAGCGCCGCGACGGCCCGGGGGAGCTCGCCTGCGCCCACCATGGCATCGACTGCCCTGATCATCAGTGCTTCGCGATCCGCAGGCAGCGGACTGAGCCGTGCTGCCTGGGCGAAGGCGTCAGCCGCCCGGTGCCAGGCACCGGAGGCCGCAAAGCCTTCGGCTGTTGATCGGAGTTCCGCTGCCAAGGAAGCATCGGGCAGCAGCGCTGCCGCGGCGCGGTGTTTCAGCTGCTGGACCGGTGTGGGCAGGATGCCGGCGGCGGCGGTGTGGAGGGCGGCACGGCGGCCCGGGCCGAGCTGCCCGTACACGGCCGCGCGGAGTACCGGCTGTGGAAAGGCCAGCCAGGTTTCGGCTCCGGTCATGCTCAACCGCAGGAGGCCGGCCGCGTCAGCGGGGTCGAGGGCGGCAACGGCGTCCGTCACTCCGGCCAGCTCCGCTGCCAGGGCGAGCCGTGACCGGATTCCCAGGACGGCTGCCGCCTCCGTCAGCGCAGCAGCCGCCGCCGGAAGGCGGCGCAGGGTGGCCGCCACCGAGGCGACACATTTCTCGGGTGCCGGAAACGTCTCCGGGCTCCCGGACCAGACGGATACCGGGAACTGTTCCAGCAACGGGAGGATCAGCGCCGGGCTGCCGCCCGTGTGTTCCACCAGCATGCGGGCGGCCGACGCCGGGAGGCCGGCTCCGGCGGAGCCGTCCCACATCGCCGCAACCTCGTCCGCGGTCAGCGGCTGGAGGTGGATGGCTGCGGCCCGGTGCAGCTCCGTCAGGGCGGTCAGCCCGGACCGCAGTTCTGTGTATTTTGACTCCTCTCGGCTACGTGTGTTCCCTGTGTTTCCTGTGATTTCGGCGCTTTGGGTGGGCCCGGCATCCGGGTCGAGGCACACGATGGTCAACAGCGGCAGCGGACCTACCCTGCGGAGTGCGTACAGGAGTGCCTGTTGGGAGGGAACGTCCGCCAGATGGAGGTCGTCCACCCACACGATCAGCATTCGGCCGTTGGCGGCCAGCCGGTTGAAGGCGGCGAGGAGCATGTCGCCATGGCGCCGTACGCCATCGGCGGGGCGGGCGGAAGGTTCAGAGGTGCCAGCGCCTGCGTCTGGCCCCGGGCCGGTGCCCGTGCCCGTGTCCGGGCCGGTGTATGTGCCCGTATCTGTGCCTGGGCACGGTGCGAGCAGTTGCTCGACCACCCCGAAGTCCCGGTGCGTTTCCCAGAGCGCCCCGGCGGCAGTGAGCACAACGGTGCCCTCCCGGGCGGCGTCCGGATGCCCGAGGAAGGCGCGGGCCAGGGCGGTCTTGCCCATGCCTGCGGCGCCGGTGATCACAGCCTGGGCGGGCGCGCCGCAGCGGGCGGACTCGAGCAGGTCCAGCAATTGCCGGCCCTGCCGTGTCCGCCCGCTCGGGAACTGTCCGGCGTCGTTGTCAGGCATGGTTCCTAAGGGTATCGGACCCGGTCACGCTCCCCAGTGCCCCGAACCCTGGGGAACGGATTCCTGGGGAACGGATTCCTGGGGAACGGATTCCTGGGGAACGGATTTCCGGGGAGCGGAATCCTGGGGAACAGGCACCTGTTGAACATCGGCGCGGCCGCTTCCGCCGTCGACACCGGAGCTTCGGTGCCGGCGGACGAAGACGGTGACCACGCCGCCGGCCAGTGCCACCGCGGCAAAAACGATGAATGCCACGTTGCTGGGTGCTTGGGCGCTGATCAGGAAGCCGCCGACGAGGGGGCCGAAGATGCCGCCGAGCCGGCCGAATCCTGCGCACCAGGCGACGCCGGCACCCCGCGCCGGAGTGGGGTAGTAGTTGGAGACGAACCCGTACACGAGCACCTGGGTGCCCAGGCTCCCCACGCCGGCGAAGGCTACGGCAACCAGCAGGACCGGCAACGGGAAGTCGAAGGTCAGCAGGACCAGGGCGCCGGCGGCGATGACGAACGTGGTGGCAACAATGGCGCGGGGCCCGAACCGGTCGGCCGACCGGGAGGCGACGAGCCCGCCGATGACCGCGCCGGCATTCAGGGCCAGGAGGAAGGTGAGCGAGTATGTCTTTCCGTAGCCGTGCTGTCCCATGATCTCCGGGAGCCAGGTGTTCAGGCCGTAGGTCAGGAGCAGCCCGCAAAAGCTCATGAGACCGAGCAGAATGGTGGGCGTGCGGTAGTTCCCGCTGGCCAGGGCAGCGAATCCGGCCAGCTGGCGGCCGCCCCTGCCGACCGCCGGGGGCGGCGCCACGGTGCCGGCGCCCGCTGCCTTGCCGGTTGCCTGGCCTGTTGCGTTGCCCGTTGCCTTGCCTGGGGCCGGGCCGCCTGTCGCCGGGTCTTCCAGCGGGATGCCGGTCTTCACGGACAACCGGATGGCGTCCTCCGTGCGTCCCCGGGCCAGGAGCCACCTGGGCGATTCCGGCAGCTTGAAGTACGCCAGCGGGAACAGGATGACCAGGGGGAGGGCGCCGATCATGAACAGGCCCCGCCAGTCGGTGACTCCGCCCAGCATGATGGCGAGGAGCGACGCCAGCAGGCCGCCGGCAGGCACTCCCGAGTAGACGATCGCGTTGTAGAAGTTGCGCTTCCCGGCGGGGGCAAATTCGGCGACGACGGCGCCCGCCGTCGCGACGAGGGCACCGACGCCGATCCCGGTGAGGAACCGGAGGATGCCGAAGGCCGGGACGCTGGCAGCCATGGCGGTGAAGGCCATCCCAAGAGAGAACCAGACGATGTTGATGAGCATCATTTTGCGGCGGCCCAGGAAATCGCCCACCGCGCCGGCGGTGAGGGCTCCCACCATGACGCCCATCAGCGCATAACTGCCGAGCGCACCTGCCTGGGCGGCGTCCAGCGCGCCGAGCTGGGACGGGTCCCTGAGAAGCGACGAGACCACGGTTCCGTAGACCACGAGGTCGTAGCCGTCGAACAGCAGGGCAGCCGCAGCAACGGCTATCACCCAGCGGACGGTCTTCTTGGGGGTTGCATCAGTGGATGCGGATAGAGCGTTCATAGTGGGCTCCAGTGCTTGGGCCGCGTCATTGCGGCCGGGCGGGTTTTTGCCGGGGGTGCTGCAAAAAACGTTGGGCCGAGTCAGCCCAGGTCGCCTCCGGCGACGGCCAGGACACTGCCGGTGATGTACGAAGCTTCGTCCGAGGCCAGGAACACGATGGGGCCGGCCTGTTCGTCAAGGGTGCCGTAACGCTTCATGAGCGAGGAGTCGATGGTCTGCTCCACGATCTGCCGGTACCAGGCCTTTTCCGTCTCGCTCTCGGGCCGGGGTCCGCGGGCCACCTTGCGCGGCGGCGCTTCAGTGCCGCCCGGAGCAGTGGCCACCACGCGGATTCCGTGCGGGGCGGCCTCAAGGGCCAGCGCGGCCGTGATGGCTTTCACGCCGCCCTTGGCCGCGGCATACGGCACGCGGTTGACGCCGCGTGTGGCCACGGAGGCTACGTTCACAATCACGCCGCCCTGCTGGCTGATCATGTGCGGCATAACGGCCCGGCATGTCCACAATGTGGGGAACAGCGAGCGCTGGATTTCCAGGCTGATCTGCTCCGGCTCGTAATGTTCGAACGGCTTGGCCCAGATGGTGCCGCCCACGTTGTTGATCAGGACGTCGATCCGTCCGTGGCGGGCCAGCGCAGCGTCGATGGCGGCGCCGGCCCCGGCGTAGCTTTCCAGGTCCGCAGTGACGGCGGACGCGGAGCCGCCATCCGCCGCGATCTGCCCGGCGGCGTCATGGACGAGGTCGGCGCGGTCTACCAGGACGGTGTCTGCTCCCTCGGCCGCGACGCGTGCTGCGACGGCCCGCCCGATGCCCTGGGCAGCCCCGGTCACCACCACAACCTTTCCGGCGAACCGGCCCGGGCTGATGGCCCGGGGCCTGCCGCCGGCGAGGTTTGCCGGGTTCAAGCGACGGCTCCCGTGAGTGCGGGGGCTGCCGCGGGGCTGCCGACGGCAAAGCGCTCGTAGTAGAAGTTGGCGGGTGTGATTCCCTGGACGTCCCAGTACTTGCGGACGGCGTCCACCATGGCGGGCGGACCGCAGAGGTAGACGTCCACGTCGCCGTCGTTCAGTTGAGCGGCGGTGATGTACTGGGTCACGTACCCTTTGTTGACGGCGGCGCTCGCCGGATCGGCCACGCAGAAGTCGAAACTGAAGTTCTCGATGGCGCCGGCGTACTGCTGGAGCTTGTCCAGCTCCACGAGGTCCTTGTCGAAGGTGACGCCGTAGGCGAGGTGTACGGGATAAGCAGGGGCTTCTTCGAGGCCGGTGGCGATCTTTTCCAGCATGGACAGCAGGGGTGCGATTCCGGTGCCGCCGGCCAGCATGAGCACCGGCCGTTTGATGTCGCGCAGGAAGAAGCTGCCCATGGGCCCGGTGAGCGGGATGGTGTCCCCGACCGCGGCGCGCTCCTTGAGGTAGGTGGTCATGGCGCCGTCAGGAGCCGTGCGGATGAGGAACCGGAGTTCCTCGGCGGACGGGCCGCTGCTGAATGAGTAAGAGCGGGCTGCCTCTGTGCCGGGCACGGCGAAGTTCATGTACTGGCCGGGGAGGAACTTCAGGTCGCCGCGGTTCTCCAGGCTGAGCGTGAGTGCGGCGGTGTTGTCCGCGAACCAGGTCAGGTCCCTGACGGTGCCCTGGAACGCCGTGGCGCCGGCTTTGGCCATCTCGGACGTGCCGGCGATCTGCAGCACAAGGTCGGTCTCCGGGACCATCTGGCAGGGGAGGCAGAAGCCCTTCTCGGCTTCGTCGTCGGTGAGGGCCTCCTCAATGTAATCGCCGCCGTCGTACTTGCCGGATTCGCAGAAAGCCTTGCAGGTGCCGCAGGCGCCGTCGCGGCAGTCGAACGGAATGTTGATGCGGTTCTTGTACGCGGCGTCAGCAACGGTCTCGTATTTGTTCGCGGTCACAAACCGTGTGACGCCATCCTCGAAGCTGAGGGCAATCTGGTAACTCATGGGGGCTCGATTCGTTCGAAAAATCAGATGTGGTAAACGTCCACGATGTGGTGGATGTAGTCGTTCTTGAGGACGACCTTCTTCTTCGTGATCACCGGCTGCGTGCCGGAGTAATCGATCGTGTAGAACGAGGTGCCGAAGTACGGATCGATGTTCTGGTACCGGTAGTAGAGCGTGTGCCAGTTGAACCTAATGTCCACGTGCTCGCCGTGCCAGCCGATGACCTCAACGTTCGTGATGTTGTGGCCCGTCCGCGGTTCGGGGAGGCTGGTTGCGCTGGAACGGTCCGTCTTGATCCGGAACACGCGGTCCTCAAGGCCGCCGCGGTTGGCGTAGTAGATCAGTGAAATTTCGCGCTGGGGGTCGCTGGTTAGCTCGTCGTCGTCGGCCCAGGCAGGCATCCAGAACTCTGCCTCGGGGTGGTAGCAATCAAGCCAGCGGTCAAACTCGCGGTCGTCCAGGAACCGCGCTTCGCGGTACAGGAAGGCGCGGATTTCCTCCAGCGTGGCGAGGCCGCCTGCAGCCTCGGAAGCGTCCGGGTTTGCGACGTCGGTGGTCTGGGTCATGGGGTTCTCCTCGGTCTCGTTCCGGTCTAGTTCCGGGTTGCAGCGTCTGCTGCTTCGGCGGCATCGGCGGTTGCCGCCTTGCGCATGGTCTCCACCCAGTAGCCGTGCTGGATCGGATAGAGCCCTTCATCTTCAGTCCGGGCACCGCTGGAGATGGGCTTGAGGCCGATGACCTCGGCGTTGGCGTCCGGGCCCTGGATCTGGTGGGTGACGCCACGGCTGAGGTCGTTCCAGGGCGCTGCGGTGGCCAGGTAGGTTTTCTGGCAGGAGCGGAATTCCTCAAGGTCATCCGGGGTGGCCATGCCGGAGGCGTTGAAGAAGTCCTCGTACTGGCGGATGCGGCTGGCCCGTGCTTCGTCGCTTTCGCCCTTGGGCGCGATGCAGTAGATGGTCACTTCTGTCTTGTCCACGGAGATGGGGCGGAAGTGCCGGATCTGCGAGCCGAACTGGTCCATCAGGTACACATTCGGGTACAGGCAGAGGTTGCGGGAGATGTTGATCATCCAGTCGGCCTTGGCCTCGCCGTACTTCTCCACGAGCTCGTCGCGGCGGTCGAACAGCGGGCGGTTGCTGGGGTCCAGCCATTCGGTCCACAGCAGCAGGTGGCCGTGGTCGAAGGAATAGTAGCCGCCCTTCTGTTTGGCCCAGCCGCCGGCATCCATGTTCTTGGTTTCGTTGGCCGACTCGCCGGTGGTGCGGCGTGCGGTGGTGGCGGCGTAGTTCCAGTGCGTGGCGGACACGTGGTAGCCGTCGGCGCCGTTTTCGGCCTGCAGTTTCCAGTTGCCGTCGTACGTATACGTGGATGCGCCGCGCAGCACTTCCAGGCCGTCGGGGGACTGGTCCACGATCATGTCGATGATCTTGGTGGATTCGCCGAGGTGGGCTTCCAGGGGCAGCACGTCCGGGTTGATGCTGCCGAACAGGAAGCCGCGGTAGCTTTCGAACCGGGCCACCTTGGTCAGGTCGTGGGAGCCGTCCTTGTTGAACTGTTCCGGGTACCCGGCGTCGCGGGGATCCTTCACCTTGAGCAGCTTGCCGGTGTTGTTGAAGGTCCACCCGTGGAAGGGGCAGGTAAACGTGGTGCGGTTGTCTGTCTTGCGCCGGCACAGCATGGCGCCGCGGTGGCTGCACGCGTTGATCAGGGCGTTCAGTTCGCCCTGCTTGTCGCGGGAGATGATGATCGGCTGGCGGCCGATGTACGTGGTGAAGTAGTCGCCCACGTTGGGGATCTGGCTGTCGTGGGCCAGATAAACCCAGTTGCCTTCGAAGATGTGCTTCATTTCGAGCTCGAACAGGTCTTCGTCCGTGAAGATGCTCCGCTTGGCGCGGAAGATGCCGTTCTCGTGATCCTCCACAAGGGCCTGGTCGAGGTGGGCTTGGATGCCCGCCAGGGTCTCTGTCATGTTGGCTCCTATCGGTATCGGGCGGCGTTGCCCGGATCGCCGGGCTGCAGTGCCCGGCGGACCGCCGAATGATCGGTCGGTCAAAGGTGAGTGGACCCCACTCTGCCAGCGGGTGGTGCACGTCACACTAGGCATTTGCCTAGGTTTGACTAGGCGGCTATTCAGACTTTCAGCGTCTGAAATTGGCGTAATTGAGTATTTGTTGGATGCCAAATTCGGCCCTACGCTGTTGAAGCAACAACCACCCGGACCGGAAGGCTCCCGTGAAAATCACTGCCATCGAGGCGATCCCGTTCGCCATTCCGTACACGAAGCCCCTGCGCTTCGCCAGCGGCGAGGTGCATACCGCGCTGCACGTCCTGGTCCGGGTCTTCAGCGACGACGGAATCGTGGGTGTGGCCGAGGCGCCGGCCCGCCCGTTCACCTACGGTGAGACGCAGGAATCCATCGTCGCGGCGATCCGTACTCTGTTCGCGCCGTCGATTGTCGGCATGTCCGTCATGGACCGTGAAGCCATTCACGCGGTAATGGACAGGACGGTGGGCAACCCGACCGCGAAGTCAGCCCTGGACATGGCGCTCTGGGATGTGATGGGTAAGACCCTCGGCCAGCCCGTGACAGCCCTGCTGGGCGGTTTTTCGGACAGCATGCGGGTCAGCCACATGCTCGGTTTCGCCGAGCCCGCCAAGATGGTGGCCGAGGCGGAGCGCATGCGCGGGACGTACGGGATCACCACCTTCAAGGTCAAGGTGGGCCGGAAGCCCTTCATGCTCGACGTTGACGTCTGCCGGGCCCTGCGGGAAGGCCTTGGCGGGGACATCGAGCTGTACATCGACGGTAACCGGGGCTGGACGCCGTCGGAGTCCCTCCGGGCACTCAATGCCATGGCGGACCTTGACCTCACGCTTGCCGAGGAGTTGTGTCCCGCCGATGACGTGCTGGGCCGCAAGTGGCTGGTGGAGCATTGCCCCGTGCCGTTCGTGGCGGACGAAAGCGCCACGACGCCGGGCGAAGTTACCCGTGCGCTGCTCTCCGGCGCCGCCAACGCTGTCAGCATCAAGACAGCACGCACGGGCTTTTCGCACTCGCAGCGGGTGCTGTTCCAGTGCGACGGCCTCGGTGTGGAGGTGGTCATGGGCAACCAGATCGACGGCCAGCTCGGCACGCTCTGCACCGTCACGTTCGGGGCTGCCTATAAGTCCACAACGCAGCGCGCGGGGGAGTTGTCCAACTTCCTGGACATGAGTGACGACCTCCTGGCCGTACCGCTGGAAATCGTGGACGGCAGGCTCCTTGCCAGGCAGACTCCCGGGATCGGGATCGAGATCGATCCGGAGAAGCTGGCCAAGTACCGCCTTGACGACCCCCGCTGAACCCAAGAACCCAAACCCCGCAACCATGGCGCCCGCACCGCAGCCGGCGCCGGATGAAGAAAGTGAGTCAATGATGACAACCGAACTCAGCGAATTTGATGCCAAGGCTGCCGAATCCGGCAGCCTCGCCACCGAGCGTTTCCGCGACAGCGGCAAGACGGCGGCACTCGACGTTCCCCAGGAACGGGTGTCCCTGCTGGCCAACGAGGTCCTGGGCGCCGTTTACGAGACCATCCGCAAACACAAGGTCACCTATGACGAGTTCAACGCCCTGAAGTCCTGGCTGATCAGCGTTGGCGAGGACGGCGAATGGCCGCTGTTCCTGGACGTCTGGGTGGAGCGTGTGGTTGAAGAGGTATCCACGGAGGACCGTGAGGGCAACAAGGGAACCATCGAGGGGCCCTACTACGTTCCCGGCTCACCGCAGCTGGCCACTCCGGCAACGCTGCCGATGCGCGAGGACGAGGGCGGCACCCCGCTGCTGTTCCAGGGCCAGGTCCGTGCCGTCGACGGCACGCCCCTGCCCGGAGCCCACGTGGAAATCTGGCACGCGGACGACAACGGCTTCTACTCCCAATACGCTCCCGGCCTGCCCGAGTGGAACCTGCGCGGCACCGTGGTGGCCGACGCCCGCGGCAACTTTGCGCTGAACACCGTCCAGCCCGCGCCCTACCAGATCCCCACCGACGGCGCCTGCGGCAAGCTCATCGCCGCCGCCGGCTGGCACGCCTGGCGCCCGGCGCACCTTCACCTGAAGGTATCCGCCCCCGGCTACCAGCTGCTCACTGCGCAACTTTACTTCGAGGGGGACCATCACCTGTCCGACGACATCGCCTCGGCGGTCAAGCCGGAACTGGTCCTGAGCCCGGCAGCACGCGACGGCGGCGCCGGCAATGAAGTTACCTACGATTTCGTGTTGGACGCCGAGCGCGCCTGACCGGCAGGAAGCCCGGCTGCCAGGCGGCAGCCGGGCCGACAAACACAACGGGTCCGCCAATACGGGCCCGTGAACAGGAAGGGAAGTTCCAGTGCTTTTCGCAGTGCGTATGGACGTCAGCATTCCGCAGGACATGCACGGGCCGGCCAAGGCGGAACTGCTCGCCGCCGAAAAAGAGTATTCGCAGGACCTGCAGCGCAAGGGCGAATGGCGGAGCATCTGGCGCTGCGTGGGTGAATACGCCAACATCAGCATTTTCGACGTTTCCGGTAACGAGCGGCTGCATGAAATTCTTTGGGGGCTGCCGCTCTTCCCGTACATGACGATGGATATCACGCCGTTGGCGGTGCATCCCTCCGACATAGCCCTCGGCTAAGGGAGGCATCAACGCTAAGAGGGACCCGGCTCATTCCTGGGCCGGGTCCCTTCGTGGTTGCTCAGTAGTTCCGCAGGGTGTAGCTGATGCTCGGAAGGTCCAGTGCAGACCAGTCGCGCTCTGAACGTTCGGGAGGCGTGTGGCCCCGTCCGTCCTTGAGGAGTGCGGCGATGGTCGCCGACAGGATGACGAGCAACAGGACGATGAGTGCAACTCCGATGGTTTCCATGCCTCTATGTTTCTCCGGTTGCCGGCAGCAAAACAGTGGCAGAAATGCCCAAAAAGCTATAATTTCTGCCACAATGGAAGCATGCTCAAATCAGTGGCAGTGATCGTTGTTCCCAACTTCTCCATCTTCGAGTTCGGGACCGCATTCGAAGTGTTCGGCATCGACAGGTCGGCCCGGGGGACCGGTGTGCCGGCGTTCGATTTCCGCGTCTGCACGCCGGAACCGGGCGATGTCCGGCTCAAGTCCGGGCTGTCCATGCACGTCGAGCTGGGGCTGGAAGCGGCCGCCGATGCCGATCTGGTGATCATGGCTCCCTACGGCCACGACCAGGATGTCCCGGAAGAAGTGCTGGATGCACTCCGCGCGGCCCATGCCCGCGGCGCCTGGGTGTTGTCCATCTGTTCCGGCGCCTTCGCCCTGGCGCGTGCCGGCCTGCTCGACGGCCGGCGGTGCACCACGCACTGGCACTATTCCCCGGAACTGGCCAGCCGCTACCCGGCGGCACTGGTGGACGAGAACGTCCTGTACGTCCAGGACGGCCGCATCATTACCAGCGCCGGCACCGCAGCCGGCATCGATGCCTGCCTTCACCTGGTGAGGGTGGAACTCGGTGCCGGCGTGGCGGCCAGCATCGCCCGGGACATGGTGGTCCCGCCCCATCGCGACGGCGGGCAGGCCCAGTTCATCGACCGTCCGATCCCTGCCTGCGGCTCACAGCCCATGGAGGAACTGCTGCAGTGGATGGTCCGGAACCTGGAGCAGGACCACACCGTCAACGAACTTGCCGCGCGGGTGCACATGTCGCCGCGGACGTTCGCGCGCCGCTTCCGGTCCGAAACGGGTGCCACCCCTGCAGCCTGGCTCAACTCCCAGCGCGTGCTGCGGGCGCAGGAACTCCTGGAATCCACCGAACTCAACATTGACGAGATCGCCCGTGAGTCGGGCTTCGGACACTCAGTGCTGCTCCGCCACCACTTCGGCAAAGTGCTGGCCACGAGCCCGCAATCCTACCGGCGGGCGTTCCGCGGCCACCTCGAACCTGCCCTTTAGCGCCCTGCGTCCGGGGTGCCGTTCCGGGCGGCTTCGGCCGCTGCCCGGGTATTGTCGACGAGGACCCGCCACGGGCCGGTGAGGGCCTGCTCCGGAAGGGTGGCGCGGTGCTGGCCGGCCTTGATGGAGTACATGAACCTGTCCGGCTGGCCGCCGGCTTCAGCGGAGCGCGGAACGGCATCCCAGGGGCACGCCTCAACGAGCGGACCCCAGCGGCTCTTGTCCGAGGGGGTGGTGGCCTGGACGCTCCATACCCGCTTGAGCGCAGCAATCCCGCCGCTGCGCTGGACAGTGATCTTCATGGCCTGGTTCCTGTGCTTCCGTTACTGCCTGGTTGCCGGCTGACCCCTCCGGCGGCGTTCCAGTTACAGCTTTACCTTCACAGTTTCCCACGCCTTCCGGACGGCGTCATGTTCCGGTGAAGCAGCACCGAACAGTTCCGCCGCTGACGCGGCGGTGGCCTTGGCGAACCTGGTGAACGTGGCGTTGGCCGGGAGGGAACCGCCGGTGAGCGTGTCATACCAAATGCGGCCCGGGGTCTCCCAGGCGTTGCCGCCAAGAGCCGAGGCCACGAGGTAGAACGCCCGGTTGGGGATGCCGGAGTTGATGTGCACCCCGCCGTTGTCCGCGCTCGTACGGACATAGGAGTCCATCGAGTCCGGCTGGGGGTCCTTGCCCAGCACGTCGTCGTCGTACGCGGTGCCGGGAGCCTTCAGCGACCTCAGGGCCGCGCCTTGCACCTGGTCCGTGAACAGGCCTTCGCCGATCAGCCAGCTGGCCTCCGCAGCCGTCTGCTGCGCGACATACTGCTCCACGAGTGCGCCGAACACATCCGAGAGCGATTCGTTGATGGCACCGGCCTGGTTCCGGTAGACGAGACCGGCGGAGTGCTGCGTGACGCCGTGCGCCAGTTCGTGGCCGATGACGCTCAGGGAACGGGTGAAGCGCTGGAATATTTCGCCGTCGCCGTCGCCGAACACCATCTGGTGTCCGTCCCAGAAGGCATTGTCGTAGAGCTTGCCGAAGTGGACGGTGGCATCAAGCGGCAGTCCCTGGGCGTCAATCGAATTCCGTCCGAAGGCCTCGGCGTAGAGCCGGTGGGTGTGGCCCAGGCCGTCGTAAGCCTCGTCCGCCGACGTGTCTCCCGTAGCGGGTTCCCCCTCCTTGCGCACCAGCTGCCCGGGCAGGGATTCGGAGGTCTTGGCGTCATAGACCGTGCGGTTCGGCGGCCCGGGCTGGAGCTGCCGGACCCCGGATGGAACCGCAGGCAGCGGATGCGCCCGGGTTGCCTGGATGGTCCTGACATGGAGCAGTGCTTCCTTCGCCGCCCGGGCCACCTTGTTCAGGCGGGGTTCGTCCTGAGCCGCCAGGCGCCGCAGCATGTAGGGCGGAATGATGGAGCAGTACATAAAATGTCCCCTTTACTCGTCGGCGATGGAAACAGCCTACGAGGGGGTGCCGACATTGCGGCGGGACACGCTATAAGCAGGAAACCCCGCCAGCTGGGCTGGCGGGGTTTGTCTGTGCCCTCGATAGGATTCGAACCTACGACCTTCTGCTCCGGAGGCAGACGCTCTATCCCCTGAGCTACGAGGGCAGTCAGGGTTCCTGCCGTTGCCGGCGGGACGTCCTAGAGCTTAGCAGGAAGGTGGCCCCCAAAGGAAAATCGGGTCCACATCGGCGCTCAGTAGCCCGCGAACGAGTCCGTACGGATGCGCCGCGCACCGGCGCTGCGGGCGGCGGAGCGCAGTGACCGCACGCTGGCGGGCGAGCCGGAAACGAACACGTCGCGCGAGGCAATGTCCGGAACAAGTTCCTTGAGCGCCGCGCCGTCGAGCCGCGCCGGCGGGCGGGAAACCTTGCCGGCGTCCTCCATGAACGGCGGCGGTGCAGAGCCGTCGGAGAGCCTGGCGATAACCCGTGCACCGGACTGCTCCAGGGTGTCAGCGTAAGCGAGTTCCGCCGTCGACTTGGCCAGGTACAGCAGGACGACGTCACGGTTCTTAGCCGCGCCTGCGGCGAGCTGGGCCAGGTAGGGCGTGATGCCGATGCCGGCTGCAACCAGCAGGACCGGCCCGGTCTGGCCGCGGGGCAGGACGAAGTCGCCGCCCACCGCCGTGGCAGTCACCGAGTCCCCGGGCTGCAGCGCCAGCAGGGCGCGCTTGGCGGCGGACACCGGTTCGGCTGTGCCCACGCCGATGGTCACGTCCCGGGCATCCGGGGCGCTGGTCAGGCTGAAGACCCGGCGCCAGCCCTTGCCGTCGGAGTTGGCATGCGGCAGGTGCAGTTCCATGTATTGTCCCGGCGCGAACCTGACCGCGCGTTCGGGCCGGAAGCTGAATTCCGTGGTCGTCGGCGTGAGGGGCCGCGATTCCTGGAAATTGAGGCGGATGCCGCCGCGCTGGCCGGCCAGGAAGGCAATCAGGTTCCCCGTCAGCAGGGCCAGCTCCGGAGAGTTGGCCACGAAGCCCAGGTTGTAGGGGACGGCAAAGACCACGCCGACGACGGCGGCGAGCGCCAGCTGCTGCCAGCGCCGGGGCGGCAGGGTCAACGGTTCGGTCAGCATAAAACCCACGAAGAACAGCACGGGGCGCTGTGCCAGGGGCTGCCACAGCGCCTGGCCCGTGGACATGCCGGCCCGGAGCAGCTCAGTGGTCACGATCGACACCGAAACCGCCGTGAACACGGCACCCATGAGCATTTTCCGGGTGCGGTAGAGGACCAGCAGGATGCCCGGGACGATGAGGAAAAGCATGGCGGGGGTGGCCGCCCACCACGTGGCGATGTTCAGGCCGGTCAGCCCGGCCGCAAATGCCCCCGCGGCGGCCGGGTTGAAGATGTGCCTGCCGCGCCAGGCCAGGGCGTATTTCGAGGCCGATGCCAGGACGCAGGCGATCGCGACGCCGGCAATATCCAGCATTTTGAAACTGGGCCAGAACAGGAAGTACAGCAGCAGGCCGGTGATCAGCGAGGATTCCGAATGCGGCCGGACCTGGAACAGGGCAGCCAGCCCGCGGTTGGAGGCGTAGGTGAGTCCCAAGGAGAGCGCCAGATGAGTGAGCATCTCCGGGATGCCGAACGTGAGCCAGCCCAGGACATTGAGCAGCAGGCTGTATGCGGCCAGTATCGCAAGCACCCACAACACCAGGCGGTACATGGTGAAGCGGTTCAGGGACGTGTCCACCCGCTGGATCATCGAACTCATTCGAACAGCACTCCTTCGAAGCCTGCTGAGTAGGCGGCACTTCCGTCCGAGAAAACCGTAAGCCAGGAAAATCCAAAATACTGCTGAAGCGCCTTCCCGGATACGAAGAACAAAGCTGTGGCCAGGGCATCGGCCGTCATGGCGTCCTCGGCCAGCGCCCAGGTGGCCACCACGGTTCTGACCGGCGACCCGGTGGTGCCGTCCAGCACGTGGTGCAGCCCGTCGCCCCACGCCCGGCGGTTCGCTGCCGAGGCGCACAGGGCGCCCGCGCCCAGGCTGATGGTGCCGATGGCCCGGCCGGGATCGTACGGATGCTCCAGTGCCACGGTCACCGGTACCGGTCCGGAATTGAGGAGGTCGCCGCTGGCATCGATGAAGTGTTCGCCGGCGCCCTGGGACCGGAGCTCCGCTGCGAGCAGATCGGCCAGCTGCCCCTTGCCGGCAGCGCCGACGTCCAGCACCACGGGAGCCGTTGTGGTCAGCACGGCATCGTCCCAGTCCAGGACGTCGTCCCACCGCGGGGCGGGAACGGGTGTCCCGCGGGACCGGAGCGAACAGTCCGGGCCGTATCCGAGCTGCTCCAGGCTGACGCCGATCAGCGGCGTCATGGCGCCGTCAGTCAGACGGTAGAGGCTGCGGTACAGGCGGCCCAGTGCGCCTGCACCGTCCGGCATCCGGAAGCGGCCGGGCTCCCTGGCCGCCTGCGCGACGGTCGAGTCCGCCCTGAAACGGGACCACGCGGCGTCGTACTTCTCCACCACGTCGAGCAGCCGGCGGCGCTGGCTGCCGTCCAGGGTGACCGGCGTTGAAATCTCCCAGCTGGTTCCGATTCCGTCGAAACTGAACGCTGCCCAGCCCGGGTGCGGCACGTTGTCTCCTCTTGACGCGGTATGGGGCGGCTGCTGCGCTGTTGGTACGGGCGCGGCCTACTGGGCCTCGGATTTGATCTTCTCGACGGCCTGGTTGAAGCCGCCGCTGGTGAGGGATGAACCGGCTATTTTCGAAACATTCAGCTCATCCAGGTTCTTGCCCACGATCTGCGCCGCGATACCGCCGGCGAACTCGCCCTGGAACTTGCGGGTGTTGGGGTTGGAAGGATGCTGGGTGATGTTCACGCCGGACACTGTGCCGCCGGACAGCGTCAGCTCAACGCCCACAGTTTCGGTGCCGTTGGGGGAGACGTAGTTTCCGTCGGCGCTGTAGGTGCCGTCCTTGTAGCCGGACGCGGCCGACGACGAGGTGCCGGCTGCCGGGGCGCTGGACGAGGGAGCGGATTGGGCTGCGGGTGCCTGGGCGGACGGCGCGCAACCGGCCACGGTTCCGATCAGGGACATGCCGGCGATGCCGACGAAGACGCTCTTACGTACCGGGAAGCTCATGCGGGGGCTCGTTTCGTAGGGTTGCGGGCAGATGCGTGCCGGGCTGGTACCGGCACCGCAGGGACGGGATCCAGTCGGGCAGTTACAGGATGGACAACGTTGGAATCAGCGTAATGGTTCAGCCTGTGACGAACCCGATTCAATTCTGTGAGCCTTCTTACTCCTGTGCGCCTTCTAGGCGGCGTCATGGCACCGCCGAGGATTCCGCGGGTTTTGCGGGCCACCGGTAGGCTAGATGCGTGACTCCCGAAGAACTCTCCCTCGCCATATCCGCCTGCCTGAAAGACGCCGTCGCCGCCGGCGAAATTACTCTTTCCGCATCAGCTGTGCCGGACGAGGTGCGCGTGGAGCGGCCCAAGAACCGGGACCACGGCGACTGGGCCACCAACATTGCCCTCCAGCTGTCCAAGCAGGCCGGTGTTAATCCCCGGGAATTCGCCACCATCCTCAGCACGCGGCTCAAGGGCATTGACGGCGTTTCGGCCGTGGACATCGCCGGTCCGGGCTTCCTGAACATCACGGTGGACGCCGCAGCTGCGGGCACCCTGGCCAAGGCCATCGTCGAAGCGGGCCCGGCGTACGGCACCAACTCGGCGCTCGCCGGCCACGTGGTCAACATGGAATTCGTCTCCGCCAACCCCACCGGGCCGCTGCACATCGGCCACACCCGCTGGGCCGCGCTGGGCGACTCGATCGCCCGCGTCCTCCGGGCTTCCGGCGCGACAGTCACCGCCGAGTACTACATCAACGACGCCGGGTCGCAGATGAACGTCTTCGCCCATTCCGTGCTGTCCCGGCTGCACGGCCGCGGTGTGCCGGAGGGCGGCTACCCCGGCCAGTACATTTCCGACCTTGGCCACCATGTCCTGGCAGACCACCCGGACATCCGGGAACTGACCGACGTCGCGGCGCTGCCGGTCATCCGCAGCGCGGCGTACAAAGCGCAGATGAAGGACATCAAGGACACCCTCGCCGACTTCGGCGTCGCCTTCGACGTGTACTTTTCCGAGCAGGAACTGCACGACGCCGGCGCCATCGAAAGTGCCGTTGCCCGCCTTCGCGAGCAGGGCCACGTGTTCGACGACGGCGGCGCCGTCTGGCTGCGCACCACGGACTTCGGGGACGACAAGGACCGCGTGATGATCCGCGCGAACGGCGAACCGACCTACTTCGCCGCCGACGCCGCCTACTACCTTTCCAAGAAGGACCGCGGCTTCGACCAGAAGATCTACCTGCTGGGAGCGGACCACCACGGCTACATCCACCGGCTCAAGGCCATCGCCGCAGCGGCAGGCGACGACCCCGAGGCCAACATCGAGGTGCTGATCGGCCAGCTCGTGTCGGTGAACGGCGCCAAGCTGTCCAAGCGCGCGGGCAACATCATTGAGCTCAAGGACCTTATTTCCTGGCTGGGCAAGGACGCCGTCCGTTATTCGCTGGCGCGTTTCCCCGCAGACTCCCCGCTCACCCTGGACCCCGATCTCCTGAAGAAGCACAGCAACGAGAACCCGGTGTTCTACGTCCAGTACGCGCATGCCCGCTCCCGCGGCGCCGCCCGCAACGCCGTGGCGGCCGGCGTCGACCGCACCGTTGACGGTAAGGACGTGTTCGACGCGTCCTTGTTGGACCACCCCACGGAGAACGAACTGCTGTCTTACCTGGGCAGCTACCCGTCCATCGTGGCCAAGGCCGCCGAACTGCGCGAACCGCACCGCGTGGCCCGCCACCTGGAGCTCATCGCCGGCGCCTACCACCGCTGGTATGACGCCTGCCGCATGGCGCCGCAGGGCGACGAGCCCATCACCGACGTCAACCGCACCCGGCTGTGGCTCAACGACGCCACCAGCCAGGTGCTGGCCAACGGACTGGAACTGCTTGGCGTTTCGGCGCCGGAACGGATGTGACCCCCATGTCAGCACAGCACGGGAAATCCTCAGATTACGCATCCCCGCTCGCCCCGGAGTGGCTTGCCGTCCCCGCAGACCTCAACAGGCTCCACGAGCCCCTCTGGGCGGCCGGCGTTGCCCGGAACGACGCCGGTGAACTCGCCCTTGACGGCATCCCGGTCAGTGAGCTCCGGCGCCAGTTCGGCACCCCGCTGTTCGTGATGAGCGAGAACGACTTCAGGGCACGTGCCCGGGCTTTTAGTGACGCTTTCAACGACGCCTTCGCGGACATCTGCGGGGGAGTGGATGTCTACTACGCAGGCAAGTCATTCCTGTGCACCGCCGTCGTCCGCTGGGTTGAGGAAGAAGGGCTGCGCCTGGACACCGCCTCCGGCGGGGAACTCGCCGTCGCGGACCGCGCAGGCATCCCGGGCGCCGACGTCGCCCTGCACGGCAACAACAAGTCCGACGCCGAGATCCACCGTGCGCTGGACATGAAGCTGGGCCGGATTGTGGTGGACAGCCTCGCCGAGCTGGAGCGCGTCGCCAAGATCGCGTCCGAACGCGGCGAAACCGCCAGGGTGATGCTGCGGCTCACGCCCGGGGTGCACGCCCACACGCACGAGTTCATTGCCACCGCCCATGAGGACCAGAAGTTCGGCCTGTCCATGGCGGAAGACACCACGGACCAGGCGGGCCTGTCCGCGGCCGAGGAAGCCGTGGCCGCCGCCACGAGCTACCACAGCATTGAACTCCTTGGCCTGCACTGCCACATCGGCTCGCAGATCTTCGAACCGGACGGCTTCGCGCTGGCCGCAGTGAAACTGCTCAAGTTCCTCGCGTCGATGCAGGAAAAATACTCCATCGTCCTGCCCGAACTGGACCTCGGCGGCGGATACGGCATCGCCTACACGCCGGCGGACACACCGCGCCCGGCGGCAGAGATCGCCCAGGCGATGGCCGCCGTCGTGCGTTCCACGTGCGCCGAACTGGGCATCGACTCGCCCCGGATCTCGATTGAACCGGGACGCGCCATCGTAGGCAGCTCCACGTTCACCCTGTACGAGGTGGGAACCCTCAAGACCGTCCGCGTGGACGCTCCGGCAGCCGAAAATGCCGGGAATGCCGGGGAAAACGTTACGTACACGCGCCGCTATGTGTCGGTGGACGGCGGCATGAGCGACAACGCCCGCCCGGTGCTCTACGACGCGGATTATTCGGCGATTGTGGCGTCGCGCACCTCCGGGGCCGCGCCGCAGCTGTCCCGCGTAGTGGGCAAACATTGCGAGAGCGGCGACATAGTTGTTAGAGATGTATATCTGCCCGAGGACGTGGCAGCCGGTGATCTGCTCGCTGTACCGGGGACCGGCGCCTACTGCTGGGCCCTCTCCAGCAACTACAACTATCTGGCCCGGCCGGGCGTTGTCGCTGTGCGCGACGGATCTGCCCGGCTGATTGTCCGCGGGGAAACCGAACAAGATCTGCTGAACCGCGACATGGGAGTCTGAATGACTGAATTGCGAACCCTGAAAGTAGCCCTGCTGGGCTGTGGCAACGTTGGGGCTCAGGTGGCGCGGATTCTGATTGATGACGCCGAAGCACTGGCCGCCCGCACCGGAGCCCGACTGGAGCTGACCGGCATCGCCGTTCGCACCATCGACGCGCCGCGAGACGTCGAGCTGCCGCGGGAGCTGTTCACCACGGATGCTGAAACCCTGGTCAAGGACGCCGACCTCGTCATTGAACTGATGGGCGGCATCGAGCCGGCCCGTTCCCTGATCCTCAGCGCCATCCAGAACGGCGCCAGCGTGGTCACCGGCAACAAGGCCCTGCTGGCCCAGGACGGCCCCACGCTGTACGAAGCGGCAGACAAGGCCGGCGTCCAGCTGTCCTATGAAGCCGCCGTGGCCGGCGCCATCCCGATCCTGCGTCCCATCCGCGACAGCCTCTCCGGCGACCGCATCACCCGTGTCCTGGGCATCGTGAACGGCACCACCAACTTCATCCTTGACCAGATGGACACCACCGGTGCGCAGTTCGCCGACGCCCTCGCCGAGGCGCAGCGCCTCGGCTACGCCGAAGCGGACCCCACCGCCGACGTCGGCGGCCTCGACGCCGCCGCCAAGGCGACCATCCTGGCCTCGCTGTCGTTCCACACCCGGTTCGACCTCGAGAACGTCCACTGCGAAGGCATCACCGAAGTGAGCGCCGCGGACATCGCCGCTGCCAAGGACGCCGGGTTCGTCATCAAGCTCCTGGCCATCGCCGAGAAGCTTGTTGCGGCCGACGGCAGCGAAGGCGTTTCCGTCCGCGTGCACCCCACGCTGCTGCCGCGGGAGCACCCGCTGGCCGCCGTCCACGGTGCCTTCAACGCCGTCTTCGTGGAAGCGGAAAACGCCGGCGAACTCATGTTCTACGGCCAGGGCGCCGGCGGCACCCCCACCGCGTCGGCCGTGCTGGGCGACCTCGTCTCCGCGGCCCGACGGATTGTCCTGGGCGGCCCGGCGCAGATCGAGACCACCAACGGCCAGGTGCCGGCCCTGCCCATCGACGCCGTCAACACCAGCTATTACATCGGCCTGGACGTTGCCGACCAGCCCGGCGTTCTGGCCAAGATCGCCCAGCTCTTCGCGGAGCACGGCGTGTCCATCGAGATCATGCGCCAGACCATCCACCGTGACGCCGATTCCAACGTGGAATCTGCCGAACTGCGGATCGTCACCCACCGCGCAACCGAAGCTGCACTGGCAGCGACCGTCCAGGCCGTGAAAAGCCTGGACGTCATCAATTCCGTTACATCCGTACTGCGGGTAGAAGGAGTCTAAGTGGCTCACCAATGGCGCGGTGTCATCCGCGAATACGCTGATCGTTTGCCCGTAACGGAAAGCACCAAGGTCATCACCCTCGGTGAGGGCGGCACGCCGCTTGTCCACGCGCAGAAGCTCTCCGAGCTGACCGGGTCCACTGTGTACCTGAAGGTCGAAGGCATGAACCCCACCGGCTCCTTCAAGGACCGTGGCATGACCATGGCCATGACGGCCGCCGTGGCCTCGGGCGCCAAGGCAGTGGTGTGCGCCTCCACCGGCAACACGTCAGCGTCCGCAGCGGCCTACGCCACGGCAGCCGGCCTCCAGTGCGCCGTCCTGGTGCCGGAGGGCAAGATCTCCATGGGCAAGCTGAGCCAGGCGATCGCCCACGGCGCCACCCTCCTGCAGGTGGACGGGAACTTCGACAACTGCCTGGACATCGCCCGGAAACTGGGGGAGTCCTACCCCGTTTTCCTGGTGAACTCCGTCAACCCGGCCCGGATCCAGGGGCAGAAGACCGGTGCCTTCGAAGTGGTGGATGCGCTCGGCGACGCCCCGGACATCCACGTCCTCCCGGTAGGCAATGCCGGTAACATCACCGCGTACTGGAAGGGCTACAAGGAGTACTCCGCCCCGTTCGAGTCCGAAACCGCCGGCACGCTGCCCGCCGTGTCCACCAGGACCCCGCAGATGTGGGGATTCCAGGCCGCCGGCGCTGCACCGTTCGTCGCAGGCCACCCCATCACGGAGCCGGACACCATCGCCACGGCAATCCGGATCGGAAACCCCGCCTCCTGGGACGGTGCCATCGCAGCCCGTGACGAGTCCGGCGGATTCATCGACGCCGTGACGGACGATGAGATCCTCGCCGCGCACCGCTGGCTTTCCGCCAAGGAAGGCGTCTTCGTGGAACCCGGTTCCGCCGCAGGCGTCGCCGGCCTGATCAAGAAGCATGCCGCGGGGCAGGTTCCCACCGGCAAGACCATCGTGATCACCGTGACCGGCCATGGCCTGAAGGACCCGCAGTGGGCGCTCCGCACCGAAGACGGCAGCGACGTCCAGCCCGTCAAGGTGTCCAACGACGTGGTCACCGTGGCCGCCGAACTTGGCCTGGAAGAAAAATAGCCTTGGAAACCACCCTCACCGTGCCGGCCGAGTCAGCTGCCGGGGCGCCGGCAGTTCCGGCCGGGCAGTTGGTAACCGTCCGCGTGCCCGCCACCAGCGCCAACCTCGGCCCCGGCTATGACAGCCTGGGGCTCGCACTTTCGCTGCACGACACGCTGACTGTTGAAACCCTGGGCAGCGGCGAGCTCGAGTTCGAACTGAGCGGCGAGGGTGCGGAGACGCTTCCGCGCGATGCGAGCCACCTGGTGGTCAAGGCCATCACCGAGGCCCTGCACCGGCTGGGCTTCCGGCACCAGGGCCTGAAGATCACGGCGGACAACGTCAACCCCCACGGCCGCGGCCTGGGCTCTTCGGCCTCGGCCGTGGTGGCCGCGGTCACGGCCGCGAATGCGCTGGTGCCGGAGCCGTCCCGCCGCGGCAAGGACTGGATCCTGCAGCTCACCAGCGAGATGGAAGGCCATCCTGACAACGTGGCACCGGCCATATTCGGCGGGCTGGCGCTGTCATGGCAGGACAGTGACCAGTACAGCAGCACCTGCGCCAGGGTGTCGGATTCGGTGATCCCGGTCGTTGCCGTACCTGACTATGAGCTGTCCACCGAAGCGGCACGCGCACTGCTGCCGGCATCGGTGGGCCACCATGCTGCCGCCATGAACTCGGGCCGGGCCGCGCTGCTCATCCATGCCCTCACCAGCAAGCCGGAATTCCTGCTGGCCGGCACGGAGGACTACCTCCACCAGAGCTACCGCGCGGAAGCCATGCGCCCCAGCGCGGACCTGATCCGTGCGCTGCGTTATGCAGGACACGCTGCCGTTGTTTCCGGCGCCGGACCGACTGTCCTGGTCCTCGCCAACGGGGAAGAAGAGGCCGCCGCAGTGGTGGGCTTCATCGAGGCCTACACGCGGGCCAACACGCCGGATGTCGGCTGGCGTGTGATGAAGCTGGCGGTGGACGTTGAAGGTGCTAAAGTGGGAGTGCACCGGCGGTAATCCCGCAGGCAGTTTAAAGAAACCCGCAGTCACGACGAATCCGATGTTGGCCATGGCGCCTGTCTAATCGTTTGCTGCTCTGAACTTCAACTGCGCAACAGTCTCCGGTGCCGCCTGCTTTGGTCTGTCGCAGGAATCTGCAGAATCGCTCTGCACCCCTGAACCGTCAGTCCGCCATTCCGTTCTCTTCTTGGAATGTTCGAGGCGTATCAGTATCCGGCCCTGCTGGCCGAATTCCATCCGGCAAGGCCGAAATCCGGCTGCAGATCTGAACTGCAGCCCAGATCAAATCATCGCGTCCAGCTCCCAGTCTGGACGCCGTCGAGGGGGAAGGATCCTTCGTGACCGAAACCACTGAGCTGTCTCCAGCTGTGGACATATCTTCTGCTACCGACTTGTCGGCAGCACCCGCCAAGAGCAGCGGCCTTGCCGGCCTTAAGCTCGCCCAGCTGCAGGCTCTTGCCAGCCAGCTCGGTATCTCCGGCGGATCCCGCATGCGCAAGGGCGATCTGGTGACCGCCATTTCCGCCCACCGCGCAGGCACTTCAGCCACCAAGGCTCCGGCCAAGGGCGCTGACAAGACCGGCGAAAACATCTCGGCACGGGCTACTGCGCCGGCAGCGGCCGCCCCTGTAGCTGAAGCTGCGGAGGCTCCCGCAGCGGAAGGCACCCGTGCCCGCCGTGGCCGCAGCCGCCGTGCCGGCAGCGACGGCGTTGTCACGGCTCCTGCCACCGAGGCGCCGGCACCGGAAGCCGCTCCCAGCGAAGCGCCCGCGGCTCCGGAAGCCGCCCAGGCCGCTGTGTCCGAAGGTGCTGCACCGGAAGCTGCAGAGCGCCGCCAGCCCCGCACCCGGAACCGGCGCCGCGGTGAAGCAGCCGCCCAGGCGACGGCCCCCGCCGCCGAGGCTGAAGCGCCGGCCCAGGCGCCTGCCGAGCAGCGCGTCTCCGAACAGCGTGTTTCCGAGCAGCGCGTTTCCGAGCAGCGCACGGAACAGCGTGGCGGTGAGCAGCGCGAACAGCGCGGCGCAGACCAGGGCGGCGAAGCAGCCGAAGCCGGTCAGCGCAACGAACGCCAGGCAACCCGCACCCGTGGCGGCCGCGACGGCGGCGAAACCGCCGTTACGCGTGAAACGACCCGCCGGGACGACACCCGCGAGAGCGACGATGCCGACGGCGGAAGCCGCCGCAACCGCCGCAACCGCCGTGACCGCAACGACCGGACGGGCGGCCAGGACAACAGCCGCGACAACCGGGATAACTCCCGCAACGACCGCTTCCGCGACCGTAACGATCGCCGTCGTGGACGCGCCCAGGGACCGGACGTCGACGACGTCGAGGTCACCGAGGACGATGTCCTGCTGCCCGTCGCCGGCATCCTGGACGTGCTGGAGAACTACGCGTTCATCCGCACCTCCGGCTACCTGCCGGGTCCGAACGACGTCTACGTGTCCCTCGCACAGGTCAAGAAGTACAACCTGCGCAAGGGCGACGCCGTCGTCGGCGCCATCCGCGCACCGCGTGAAGGCGAAGACCGCAGCCAGCAGTCCGCCCGCCAGAAGTTCAACGCCCTGGTCCGGGTCACCTCCGTCAACGGCAAGACTCCCGAGGAACTCAAGGACCGCGTCGAATTCGCGAAGCTCGTCCCGCTGTACCCCTCGGAGCGCCTGCGCCTCGAGACGGACCCCAAGAAGATCGGCCCCCGCGTCATCGACCTGGTTGCCCCGATCGGCAAGGGCCAGCGCGGCCTGATCGTCTCGCCGCCGAAGGCCGGCAAGACGCTCATCCTGCAGTCCATCGCCAACGCGATCACCACCAACAATCCTGAGGTCCACCTCATGATGGTGCTCGTTGACGAACGTCCCGAAGAAGTCACGGACATGCAGCGCACCGTGAAGGGCGAGGTCATTGCCTCCACCTTCGACCGCCCCGCCGACGACCACACCACCGTGGCCGAGCTCTCCATCGAACGCGCCAAGCGACTCGTGGAAATGGGCATGGACGTTGTGGTGCTCCTCGACTCCATGACCCGCCTGGGCCGCGCCTACAACCTGGCGGCACCGGCTTCCGGCCGTATCCTGTCCGGTGGCGTCGACTCGGCAGCGCTGTACCCGCCGAAGCGCTTCTTCGGTGCAGCCCGCAACATCGAAAACGGCGGCTCGCTCACCATCCTGGCCACCGCGCTCGTCGAGACCGGTTCCAAGATGGACGAGGTCATCTTCGAAGAGTTCAAGGGCACCGGCAACATGGAACTGCGCCTGTCCCGCCAGCTGGCTGACAAGCGCATCTTCCCGGCAGTGGACGTCAACGCGTCCGGTACCCGCCGCGAAGAGAACCTGCTTTCCCCCGAGGAAGTCAAGATCATGTGGAAGCTGCGCCGTGTCCTCTCCGGACTCGAAACGCAGCAGAGCCTTGAGCTGCTGACCAACAAGATCCGGGAGACCCAGAGCAACGTCGAGTTCCTCATGCAGGTTCAGAAGACGACGCTTGGTGCGAAGTCGGATAACGACAAGTAGCTGTGCTTACCGCTCAAAGTATGCCGACCCTGTGGCCGGCATACTTTGGGCGGTTCGTCGTTAAGTCCCACGAAACTAGACTTGTAAGAGTCGAAAGAGGTTTTGAAAATGTTTGAGTCCGTACAGGGCCTGCTTGATGAGCATGATGCCATCCAGGCGCAGCTGGGGGATCCTGCCGTTTATGCTGACCAGCGGCTAGCCCGGAAGCTTGGGCGGCGGTCTGCTCAGTTGAACGGCATTGTCGAGGCCTACCACCGCTGGGAGGGTATTCGGGACGACCTCGCGGCTGCCAGGGAAATGGCGGACGAGGACCCTGAGTTTGCCGCCGAGGTGCCTGAGCTGGAGGCTTCGCTGGAGACGGCGGCCGCCAAGCTGCGCCGCCTGCTCATCCCGCGCGATCCGGACGATGCCCGCAACGTGATTCTCGAGGTCAAGGGCGGCGAAGGCGGCGACGAGGCTGCGCTGTTCGCTGCGGACCTGCTGCGGATGTACACCCGCTACGCGGAATCACGCGGCTGGAAAACCGAGCTCATTTCGGCCACCGAATCGGACCTGGGCGGCTACAAGGACGTCCAGATGGCGGTCAAGGGCAGCTCGAACGACCCCGCCGAAGGCGTTTACGCGCGGCTGAAGTTCGAAGGCGGCGTGCACCGTGTGCAGCGTGTCCCCGTGACGGAATCCCAGGGCCGCATCCACACCTCGGCCGCCGGCGTCCTGGTGCTTCCCGAAGTGGACGAGCCTGAAGAGCTTGAGATCAACCAGAACGACCTCAAGATCGACGTCTACCGGTCCTCGGGGCCGGGCGGGCAGTCGGTTAACACCACCGACTCCGCGGTGCGCATCACCCACCTTCCCACCGGCATCGTGGTGGCCATGCAGAACGAAAAGTCCCAGCTGCAGAACCGTGAGGCCGGCATGCGCGTGCTGCGCGCCCGCATCCTGGCGCACCAGCAGGAACAGATCGACGCCGAGAACTCGGCCCAGCGCAAGTCCCAGATCCGCACCATGGACCGTTCCGAGCGCATCCGGACCTACAACTACCCGGAAAACCGCATCGCGGACCACCGCACCGGGTACAAAGCCTACAACCTGGACCAGGTCATGAACGGCGACCTGGAACCCGTGATCCAGTCGGCCATCGAGATGGACGAACAGGCCCGCCTGGACGCCATCAGCGAATAGTCTCCGGCGGCACGCACGATGACACTCGGAACTGGGCTGAGCCTGGCGGAAGCCGTCCGCGAGGCGACCGCCATCCTTCACGACGCCGGGGTTCCCAGCCCGCGCGTGGATGCGGAGCTGCTGGCGGACCACCTCCTGGGCGTCGGCCTGGGCAGGCTGCGGGCCATGCTCCTGGCGGATTCGTCCCCGGAGCCCGACGGCTATTCCGAGCTGGTGGCCGAGCGCGCGCAGCGGGTGCCGCTGCAGCACATTACCGGTGTGGCCCACTTCCGCTACCTGCAGCTGGCCGTGGGGCCCGGGGTCTTCATTCCACGGCCGGAGACCGAGTCCGTGGTCCAGCTGGTCATTGACCGGCTCAACAAACCGGCCCAGGGCACCCGCCGTCCCAAGGTGGTGGACCTGGGCACGGGCTCCGGAGCCATTGCCGGCTCCATCGCCCTCGAAGTGCCGGGTGCGGACGTCTACGCCGTGGAGTTCAGCGAATTTGCCCATGCCTGGGCCGAACGCAACCTGCGGCCGCTCGGGGTCACCCTGCTCCGCGGGGACCTTCGGGACGCTCTGCCGGAACACAACGGAACGTTCGACGTCGTGGTTTCAAACCCGCCGTACATTCCCGCCGAGGCGATTCCCAACGAACCCGAAGTGGCTTTGCACGATCCGCCCGAAGCGCTGTACGGCGGGGGAGCGGACGGGATGGAACTCCCGACGGCGGCGGCGGCGTCTGCCGCACGGCTGCTGGTTTCCGGCGGCTACTTCGTCATGGAACACGCCGAAGTCCAGGCAACATGGATCGCAGCCATGCTGAAGGCCTCGGGCCTCTGGTCAGACGTGATGACGCACCTGGACCTCAACGGCAAGGAACGCGCCACGAGTGCAGTCCTTGCCGCACCGTCGGACCGATAAACCAATCAGCCCATGAAGTGATGAAAGAATAGGCCAGTGACCACAACCTACGACTGCACGGCAGCTGACCAGCGGGCCGAAGGGCTGGAGAATGCCCAGCGGGCCATCCGCCAACACAAATGCGTGGTGTTCCCCACCGACACGGTGTACGGAATCGGTGCTGACGCGTTCTCGCCCCAGGCTGTCAACATGCTGCTGGCGTCCAAGGGCCGCAGCCGGAAGATGCCGCCGCCGGTCCTCATCCCGCGGCTCAACGCCCTGGACGGGCTGGCAACGGACGTCCCTGCAGAGGCCCGCAAGCTCGCCGAGGCGTTCTGGCCGGGCGGCCTCACCATGATCTTCCACGCCCAGCCGTCGCTCGACTGGGACCTGGGGGAGACCAAGGGCACTGTCGCGTTGCGGATGCCGGCCGACGACGTTGCTCAGGACCTGTTGACGCTGACCGGACCCCTCGCAGTGTCGTCAGCAAACCGCACCGGCCAGCCGGCAGCCCGGACCGCCGCCGAGGCCCTGACCCAGCTCGCCGAATCCGTTGAGGTCTACCTCGAAGGGGGACTGCGTCCGGAGGGCGGCGCGGACGCGGAGGCCCTGCCCTCAACCATTATCGACGCCACTGCACTGCCCCTCAGGGTGGTGCGCCAGGGTGCCCTCGCCCTTGAAAAACTGCGCGAGGTTGTTCCCGGACTCCTGGACATTGACGGCAATGCCGCCGACGAATCCGTCACGGGATCCGGCGTCGAATGATTCTCACCCGGCAGCACATCCCCGTCCTCGGTGTCGACGCGACGCCACTGACCGTGCAGGGGATGACGGCCACGCTCGACCGTTTTGTCGCAGAAGGCGGCACCCGCACGGTGGTGGGCCACAACCTGCACAGCGTGACGCTCTTCCACTCCGATCCGGAATTCCGGGCCCTCTACGAAAACAGCGATGTCGTGCTGCTCGACGGCGCGCCCGTGCTGTGGCTGTGGGGACGGTCGGGGGATGCCGACGGGCCCGTCATGGACTACCGCCTGGGTTCCACCGACTGGATCCCTGCCCTCGGCAATGTGGAAGGCCTTGAACGAATTGCCGTGCTCGGCGCCGGCGCGGAAGCCAACGCCAGGGCTGTGACGCGCCTGGCCGGGATCGTGCCGAATGCCAAAGTGGCCGGCATGCCGGGCGAAGGCTGGAACAGCGACCTTGAAAACGACGCTGTTGCCTGGTTGCAGGAGCTGCGTCCGCAGCTGGTGCTGCTCGGACTCGGGATGCCTTTGCAGGAAATGGTCCTCCGCCGGAGGCTGGACGCACTTCCCCCTGCCGTGTACTGCGCGGTGGGCGGTGCGATCGAACAAATCGCCGGAATCCAGAAGCTTGCTCCGCGCTGGTTGGGACGCCTGGGCCTGGAATGGGCCTGGCGGCTCATGCTGCATCCCCGCAGGGTGGCCTATCGTGTTTTCGGTGAACCGTGGGTGCTGCTGGCCCTCCTGGTCCGGAGGCGACTCAGGCAGAACGGCTAGGATCCGCCGTTTTCCAAGCTAGAACAGGCTAGAACTTCTGGTCCTTCAGGGGACCGAAGCCCTTGCCGCGCAGGCCGGTGGAAAACGCCCGGAACCAGTCCGCCAGGCCGCGGAAGTCGCCGCGGCGCAGGAAGTAGCCGAGGTAGCCGCCAACGTCCGCCACGAGCGACTTCACGCGGAAGTGGCGGCGGATCAGGTAGCCGCGGTTCCGGTAGTAGTAGTAGCGCTTGAACGCCGTCTCGGGAACGATCACGTGCCACCTGGCGCCAAATACGTGCTGCGTTTCGGCAAAGGCGTGCGGATGCGTGATGGCGGTGGTGGTTACCGTGCCAAAGCGGATGCCCGCCTTCCGGAGCCTGATGGTGAAGTCCACCTCGTCGCCGCGGATGAAAAGCCGCATGTCAGGCAGGCCCACCTTGAAGAAGACGTCCGACCGGATCAGCGCTCCGTTGAAGAAGTGGCCGTCGTCGGGCAGGAAGCCAAGCTTCTCCACTTCCGCCCGGTCGTGGGTGACTTTACCGTCGAGGCGGAAGAAAAAGGACAGCCGGTCCGGGTGGCCCGGCGCGGCAACGAGCGGGACCACAGCATCCAGGCCGCGGGCTTCGGCTTCCCGGAGCAGCGTGGCGAGGCATTCCGGGTCGCCGGGCTCGGCGTCGTCGTCCATCATCCAGATCCAGTCAGCGCCGCTGGCAACCGCCTTCAGGACGGCGAGGGAAAAACCACCGGCGCCGCCAAGGTTCGCTTCGGACCGGACGTAGTCCACGTTGGCGTGCTGGTCCGCCACCTCTTTGGCAGGCACGGTGCCGCTGTCCACGAGGCAAATGGAATGGACCGGAGAGCTCTGCCGGTTGATGGCATTCAGCAGGACGGCGAGCTCGCGGGGACGGTCAAACGTCACGGCGGCAACTGCAACCGAGGGGGACATCGCTGGTTCCTTTCAACACGGCCGCCGGTGGATTTCCCGCCGGCAATGGGCCGTGTGACGCGAAGCCAGCCAGCCGTTGGCATTAGTATCTTGACTAGAGTCCACTGTAATACAGCCCTGTCAGGCACCAAGCACTGCCTGCCGCGCGCACGGCGACGGAGAAGTTTCATTTATCGAAAGTCAGTTCCACAGCAATCGAACCCTAGCTATCCCTGCCGCCGGCCACTGACCGGGCTGCAGGGATACACACTGTCGAGGGTTGGTTCCGTCAACGGCGCGGGGAAGGTGGCTTCCCCATGATCATGTACCTGCTGATGATGCTGACGGCCGCAGGCGTGTCCTTCGCCGCCACCTGGGGTGCACGGCTGATCGGCAACAGGCTTGAGCTTTTCTCGCCGATCCGCAGCCGTGACACCCACTCCCATAAAGTCTCCCGGCTGGGAGGCCTGGGCATTTACGCGGGATTCCTGGTGGCGCTGATCGTGGCGAGCCAGTCCTTCTTCGTCAAGGACATCTTCCGCGGCAACGCCTCGCCCTGGGGCGTGCTGGCCGGCGCCACGCTGATCGTCATCGTGGGTCTCGCCGACGACCTCCTGGACCTCCGGTGGTGGGTGAAACTGATCGGCCAGAGCGCTGCCGCCATGGTGGTGGCCATCTGGGGCGTGAGGATGAGCATCCTGCCGTTGATACCCGAGCCGATCCTGCTTGAGAATGAGATCGTCCGCATCGTCCTCACCGCGGGGCTGATCGTCACCACCATGAACGCGTTCAACTTCATCGACGGGCTGGACGGGCTCGCCGCCGGCGTGGCCATCATCGGCGGCGCGGCGTTCTTCCTGACTGCCTACTGGGTGCACAGGTCGGCCGTGCTGCTCGACTATTCGGATCTCGCGACGCTGCTCACCGCGGTGGTGGTGGGCAGCTGCGCAGGCTTCCTGCCGCACAACTGGTTCCCTTCGAAGATCTTCATGGGGGACTCCGGCGCCATGCTGATCGGACTCCTCATGGCCTCCGCCGGCATTGTCTCAACGGGCCAGATCACCTCCGGGCTTTACGACCGGGCCAACGGTATACCGACGATCATCCCCATCCTCCTGCCGTTCGCAGTGCTGTTCCTGCCGTTGCTGGACCTCAGCCTTGCGGTGGTGCGGCGTACTGCGCTGGGACGTTCGCCCTGGTCCGCGGACCGCGGACACCTGCACCACAAGCTGATGGACATTGGCTACTCCCATCGCGCATCCGTCATCCTGATGTACGCCTGGACCTGCGTGCTGGCGTTCGGGGGCCTGGCCTTTGCCATCTTCCCGTGGCAGCTTGTGCTGGCTGCGGACGTCGCGGCAGCCGCGGTCATGGCTGTGGTCACTGCATGGCCGTACCTTCGCGACAAGGCGCCCGGCCCGGGGCCGCGGTCGGAAGGGGAGTACGAGGCCGAAGCGGAAGCGGAAGCGGAGGGGGAGGAGTGAGCGTTACACACCCTTTTCCGAATAATTTCTATCTCATGTAGAATTTCAGTGCAGCGCTTCGCCGCACCCTCCTTTGCCAGCCCGCAGTACACGACGATTGGGATCTGATGACCTCCAACGCCGATCCCGGACACAGATCCGGTAACGGACCCGTTGGTGTCTCCGGCCCAACAAAATCACTCTGGCTGGGACTCTTGAAGCTGAGTGCAGGTGCGGCCTTGGCCGGCCTGGTGCTTGCCGGAATACCGGCCGCGATCCTCAACGGCGGCGGGGGAGTGCTCTCAAGCACTTTCGGCGGGCTCGTTGTTATGGCGTTCTTCGGAATCAGCCTTCTGGTGGGCCATTTTGTCGGACGGAACAATCCCTCCGGCGCCATCGGGGTCTTTGTTGTCACCTACTTCGTCAAAGTCGTGGGTTTCGCCGTGGTGCTCTTCGTTATCGGAGCACCGGAATGGCTCCACGGCCGCTGGTTCCTCATCGGCGCAGTCACTGCCGTCGTGTTCTGGCAGGCCGCGGAGATTTACGGGTTCAGCAAAGCCCGCCTCCAAATTTATGACGACCCCCAACATGTGAAGGACGGCGAAGATGAACAGCCGTAATTCCAAGCGGAAAAACAAGCGGGAAATCTCCAAATCCACCTCCGGTTCCACCGGTGTATCTTCCAGCGGAGGGGACGGAGGATACAACGCCGGCATCGCCGTCTTCAGCTACATAATTGGCGGAACCATCGTCTGGAGTTTGATAGGGTGGGGTCTGGATTATCTGTGGGGAACCCGCTGGATTGTGCTCGCAGGCGCTCTGCTTGGAGTTGCGGGAGGGTTCTATCTTTCTCATATGCACGGCCTCACCAGCAACGGAACGACAACTGGTGAAGACAGTGCAGCCAGCGGCCCGTCCAAGGACGAGGAACAGTAATGCCTAACAATTTCACAAGGGGAAGGGCGGACATGAAGCTCGCCGGACCCTCACCAACGCCCAATGATGGACACTGCAGAGAGGAAACGCGTTGATCGCGCTTGCGCTCCCGGCCCAAACTTCCGGGGATTTCATACCTCCCGGAATTGAAGACCTGCACCTGCCGGCAATTCTGCCGTGGGGTGCATACGACGGATTCTCCAAGCAGATGCTGCTGGTCATCCTGTCCGTCGTCATTATCGCAACATTCTTTCTGCTCGCTGCGCGGAAGCAGCAGCTGGTTCCCGGCAAACTGCAGTTCGCGGGCGAAATGGCCTATGGCTTCGTCCGCAACAGCATCGCGAAGGACATCATCGGCGGCAAAGACTTCATGAAGTACGTGCCGTTGCTGTTCAGCCTGTTCTTCTTCATTTTGGTCAACAACATCTATGGCGCGATCCCGCTCCTCCAGCTCCCCAGCTTCTCGCACGTGGGCGGCGCCTACGTGCTGGCCGGCATCGTATACTTCACCTGGATTGCCATCGGCGTCAAGAAGAGCGGCCTTAAGTATTTCAAGCTTGCCACTGTGCCATCGGGAGTTCCGTTCTACATCCTGCCTATCGTGGTTCCGATCGAGATCATCTCCAACTTCCTGGTCCGTCCAGTCACGCATAGCCTCCGTCTGTTCGCCACTATGCTGGCCGGACACCTGATCGTGATGCTCGCAGGCTCCGGCATCGAGTACCTCGTGTTGCAGGAAAACCTGTTCCTGAAAGGAACCTCGGTTCTGGTGCTGGGTGGCGCGGTCGCGATGTACATGCTCGAGGCGCTAATCATGGCTCTCCAGGCCTATGTCTTCACGCTGCTGACCGCCATCTACATTGAAGGCGCGCTGCACGCGGACAGCCACTAGTTACCCACAAACTTCCCCTTGCGGGGATGAAGCAAACCAAGCAACCTGCCACAAAGATGGCATCTTGAAAGGAATAAAATGGAAGGCAATCTCAACCTCGTAGGTTACGGTCTGTCCGCAATCGGCGGTGGTATCGGTGTGGGTCTTGTATTCGCGGCTTACATCAACGGCGTGGCTCGTCAGCCGGAAGCCCAACGAGTTCTTCAGCCGATCGCATTCCTTGGCCTCGCGCTGACTGAAGCTCTCGCCATCCTCGGCCTGGTCTTCGCTTTCGTTCTCTAGCCAAGCTTTAGAACTAAGCGAATCCAGGACCGAGTAGATAAAGGACGGGTGAATTATGAATCAGCTGATCATCTCAGCCGCCGTTGAGGGCGAGGAGCCGCCTAGCCCCCTGTTGCCGAACATCTGGGAAATGGGGGTCGTCCTCGTTGGCTTTGCTGTTCTCTTATACATCGTGGTCAAGTTTATTGTCCCGATGTTCGAGAAGACGTTCGCAGAGCGTGCCGAGGCAATTGAAGGTGGCATTGCCAAGGCTGAAAAGGCCCAGGCAGAGGCTTCTGCTGCACTCGAAGAGTACAAGCAACAGCTCACCGACGCCCGTGCAGAAGCCAACCGCATCCGCGAGGAAGCCCGTGCCGAAGGCGCTCAGATCCTCGCGGATCTGAAGGAAAAGGCAGCTGCAGAGTCTGCCCGCATCACTGCGCACGCCCACGCTCAGATCGAATCCGAGCGCCAGGCAGCCGTTGTGTCGCTGCGCGCCGAGGTCGGCACGCTGGCTACCTCGCTGGCAAGCCGCATCGTCGGCGAGTCACTGAGCGATGATGCACGTGCAGCCCGCGTGGTTGACCGATTCCTGGCAGATCTGGAGAACCAGAACGCAGGTGCAGCTCAGTAATGGCAGGTGTATCGAGCGAATCGCTGACCGCGGCGCTGGTGGAGTTGGAAGCCAAGCTTCCCTTCGCTTCGCTGCAGTTGGCAAAGGAACTCTTCGGAATCCTGGGAACGGTGGACAGCTCGGCTGGTTTGCGCCGTGCCCTGACTGACCCGTCTCGCAGCGGTGTCGAAAAGTCGGCACTGGTCAAGCAGCTCTTCAGTGGAAAAGTCTCCACCGATGCTGCGGAAATCGCGAGCGGACTGGCCGGTTCACGCTGGGCGTCGGCTCGGGATATCGGCGATGCACTCGAGACTCTTGCCGCTTCGGTGGTAATTGCGGTTGCTGAGAACAAGTCGGCCGTCTCTGCCCCAGGGATCACCGGACTGGAAACGCTGGAGAACGATTTGTTCTCCTTCAACCAGGCCGTTGGTTCCAGCCACGAGGTACAGCGTGCTCTGTCCGAGCCTCAGGCGAGCCCGGCTGCCAAGACTGCCCTCGCCGAGAAGCTCGTTCCCCATGCAAGCGGGGAGGCGAAAGTCCTTATCGGACAGGCAGTTTCGCATCCGCGCGGCCTCAAGGTGACCAGCCTTCTGCGCCGTTTCGCAGAGCTTGCAGCCAAGCGCCAGCGGCGCTGGATCGCAACGGTCAGCGTCACCCGTCCGCTGACGGAGACGCAGACCAGCCGGCTGCAGGCAGCGCTGAACGCTCTGTTTGGGCGCGAGCTCAAGATCAACATGAACGTTGACCCGGCACTGATCGGTGGCATCCGGATCCAGGTCGGTGATGAAGTGGTAGACGCTTCTGTACTGAATCGCCTCGGCCAGCTCCAGCGTCAGCTTGCCGGCTAATCGGACAAGCACAACTTAACTGATAGAAACCCCGGTCATCGTGACAACGATGATCACGAAAACAGGAGAGCAGGGACTGCAGATGGCCGAATTGACCATCAACGCCGACGACGTCCGTATTGCGTTGAACGAGTTCGCGGCGTCCTACGAACCCGGAAACGCAGAGCGCGTAGAGGTCGGCCGTGTGACCACCGCAGGTGACGGCATCGCCCGTGTTGAGGGCCTTCCCTCGGTCATGGCGAACGAGTTGCTTCGTTTCGAAGACGGCACGCTGGGCCTGGCCCAGAACCTCGACGTCCGCGAAATCGGTGTCATCATCCTCGGTGACTTCACCGGAATCGAAGAGGGCCAGGAAGTCCACCGTACGGGTCAGGTTCTGTCCGTGCCGGTTGGCGATGCCTTCCTCGGCCGCGTGGTTGACCCGCTGGGCCAGCCGATCGACGACCTCGGAGAGATCAAGGCTGAAACCACCCGTGCACTGGAACTCCAGGCGCCCGGCGTGACCCAGCGCAAGTCGGTGCACGAGCCGATGCAGACCGGTCTGAAGGCTATCGACGCCATGATCCCGATCGGCCGCGGCCAGCGTCAGCTGATCATTGGCGACCGCCAGACCGGCAAGTCGGCAATCGCCATCGACACGATCATCAACCAGAAGACCAACTGGGCTTCCGGAGATGTCACCAAGCAGGTGCGCTGCATCTACGTGGCCATCGGCCAGAAGGCGTCCACCATCGCGGCTGTTCGCCAGACGCTCGAGGACAACGGCGCACTGGAATACACCACCATTGTGGCTTCCCCCGCGTCCGACCCCGCAGGCTTCAAGTACCTGGCCCCTTACGCCGGGTCGGCCATCGGCCAGCACTGGATGTACGGCGGCAAGCACGTCCTCATCGTGTTCGATGACCTTTCCAAGCAGGCCGAGGCCTACCGTGCAGTGTCACTGCTGCTGCGCCGCCCGCCGGGACGCGAAGCCTACCCGGGCGACGTCTTCTACTTGCACTCCCGCCTGCTGGAGCGTTGTGCCAAGCTCTCCGACGAGCTGGGCGCCGGCTCGATGACCGGCCTGCCGCTCATCGAGACCAAGGCAAACGACGTCTCCGCTTACATCCCGACCAACGTGATCTCCATTACCGATGGCCAGATCTTCCTGCAGTCGGACCTCTTCAACGCCAACCAGCGTCCCGCCGTCGACGTGGGTGTCTCGGTTTCCCGCGTGGGTGGCGCAGCACAGGTCAAGTCCATGAAGAAGGTCTCCGGTACCTTGAAGCTGGAATTGGCCCAGTACCGCGACATGCAGGCATTCGCAATGTTCGCGTCGGACCTCGACGCCGCATCGCGCCAGCAGCTGACCCGTGGCGCACGCCTGATGGAACTGCTCAAGCAGGGCCAGTACTCGCCGTTCCCGGTCGAGAACCAGGTTGTGTCCATCTGGGCCGGTACCAACGGCTACCTGGACGACGTTCCGGTTGAGGACATCAACCGCTTCGAGACCGAGTTCCTGGAGCACCTGAAGCACAAGTCCTCCATCCTGACGACGCTGGCACAGACCAACGTCATGGACGATGACACCGCAGAAGCACTGAAGACCTCGATCGTGGCCTTCAAGAAGGGCTTCTTCGGCGAGGGCGACAACCTCCTGGTTGGTGCGGGGCACGAGGAACATGCCCCCATCGACGAGGCGCAGGTCGACCAGGAAAAAATCGTCAAGCAGAAGCGCTAGTTTCGCTGGCAGGGACTGCCGGGACCCCGACGGGTTCCGGCAGTCCCGGCCACCGGGATCTTAGGAAAGGATAAGTATGGGAGCCCAGATTCGGGTCTACCGCCAGAAGATCAGCTCGACGACGTCGATGCGCAAGATCTTCAAGGCGATGGAACTGATCGCTACCTCGCGCATCGGCAAGGCCCGCGCACGCGTAGCGGCTTCACTGCCTTACGCAAACGCGATTACGCGTGCCGTTTCTGCTGTCGCTAGCCAGAGTGAAATCGACCACCCGCTGGTCACCGAGCCCGAGCAGATCCGCCGTGCCGCCGTCCTGGTCATCACCTCGGACCGTGGCCTTGCAGGTTCCTACTCGGCAAGTGTGCTCAAGCAGGCGGAAGGCCTCACCGAGCTGCTTCACGAGGAAGGCAAGGAAGTCAAAACGTACGTTGTCGGCCGCAAGGCACAGGCGTACTTCGATTTCCGCAACCGTCCTTACGCACGGGTATGGACCGGCAACACGGATTCACCGGAGTTTGCGACCGCGCAGGAAATCGGCGCAGCGCTGCTGGAGGATTTTGCCACCGCGTACGAAGAGGACGGCGTGGACGAGATCCACGTCGTGTACACCCGCTTCAAGTCCATGGTGACGCAGGAACCTACGGTCATCCGACTGCTTCCCCTCGAGGTCGTCGAAGAGCAGGCACAGTCCGAATCGGACCTCCTGCCGCTCTACGAGTTCGAACCGGAGACGGAGCAGGTGCTTGACGCACTGCTGCCGCGCTACATCGAATCACGTATCTTCGCCGCAATGTTGCAGGCAGCAGCTTCCGAGCTCGCAGCCCGTCAGCGGGCGATGAAGTCTGCCGGTGACAACGCCACGGACCTCATCAAGAAGTACACGCGTCTGCGCAACACTGCCCGCCAGGCTGAAATTACGCAGGAGCTTTCCGAAATCGTGGCCGGCGCCGACGCTTTGAGCGCGTCCTAGCCAGCACGGTTGCGGATCCAGCTGTACCTGCACCAAAAGATAAACTTAACCCCCACGCCATCTACTGAGTGAAGTGAGAGAGATGACTGCCACCGCTACCGAACACGTAGCCGCAACGTCCGGTGCTACCGGCCGTATTGCACGTGTTATTGGCCCGGTTGTCGACGTCGAATTCCCGGCTGACGCAATCCCCTCGATTTACAACGCACTCACCACGGAGATTACTCTCAACGGTGAGACCAAGACCATCACGTTCGAGGTTGCCCTGCACCTGGGTGACAACCTCATTCGCGCCATCTCCCTGCAGGCTACTGACGGACTCGTCCGCGGTACCAACGTTGTGGACACCGGCTCGCCCATCACTGTGCCTGTCGGCGACGGCGTCAAGGGTCACATCTTCAACGTCCTCGGCAAGCCGCTTGACGTTGACGAGTCCGAGATCCAGGCTTCGGACCACTGGGCCATCCACCGCAAGGCTCCCGCCTTCGCGACCCTCGAAGGCTCCACCGAGATGCTGGAAACCGGCATCAAGGTCATCGACCTCCTCACCCCGTACATCAAGGGTGGAAAGATCGGCCTCTTCGGCGGCGCCGGTGTCGGCAAGACCGTTCTGATCCAGGAAATGATCACGCGTGTTGCCCGCAACTTCGGTGGCACCTCGGTGTTCGCCGGCGTCGGCGAGCGTACCCGTGAAGGTAACGACCTCTGGGTTGAAATGGAAGAGGCCGGCGTGCTCAAGGACACCGCCCTTGTCTTCGGCCAGATGGATGAGCCGCCGGGAACGCGTCTGCGCGTTGCGCTGTCGGCACTGACCATGGCGGAGTACTTCCGCGATGTGCAGAACCAGGACGTGCTGCTCTTCATCGACAACATCTTCCGCTTCACGCAGGCAGGTTCCGAGGTTTCCACCCTTCTCGGCCGCATGCCGTCCGCCGTGGGTTACCAGCCGAACCTTGCTGACGAGATGGGCCTCCTCCAGGAGCGCATCACGTCCACGAAGGGCCACTCCATCACCTCGATGCAGGCCATCTACGTTCCCGCGGATGACTACACCGACCCGGCTCCGGCCACCACGTTCGCACACCTTGACGCGACCACGGAACTTTCCCGTGAAATCGCTTCGCGTGGCCTGTACCCGGCCGTGGACCCGCTGACGTCGACTTCCCGAATCCTGGACCCCCAGTACATCGGCAAGGACCACTACAACACGGCTGTCCGTGTGAAGCAGATCCTGCAGAAGAACAAGGAACTCCAGGACATCATCGCCATCCTCGGTGTTGACGAATTGTCTGAAGAGGACAAGATCGTCGTGTCGCGTGCACGCCGTATCCAGCAGTTCCTCTCGCAGAACACCTACACTGCCAAGCAGTTCACCGGCGTAGAAGGCTCCACCGTTTCCATCAAGGACACGGTTGAAGGCTTCACCGCTATCTGCGACGGCGAGCTTGACCACGTTGCAGAGCAGGCGTTCTTCAACGTCGGCGGCCTGGATGACGTTGAGCGCCAGTGGGCCAAGATCCAGGAACAGACCAAGTAATATGGCTGAGCTTGAGGTTGAGATTGTCGCAGCGGATCATTTCGTGTGGTCTGGAGCGGCCAAGATGGTCAAGGCCCGCACCAGCGATGGTGAAATCGGAATCCTGCCCGGCCACTCGCCCCTGCTGGCGATTCTGGCCGAAGGTGAACTGGCCATTGAGCCTGTTTCCGGTGAGCGCATTGCTGTGGTTGTCGATGGCGGATTCTTCTCCGTCGACAACAACAGGGTGGTCATAGTTGCTGACAACGCCCAAATGGGTGAAGCGGCTACCGCGGGGATCCGCTAGCACGACCTTGATGAACGATCCTGGTTTTCCGTTCATCGCATTGGCAACAGTCTTTGCGTTGCTGATTTTTGCACTGTGCCTGTCCGGGGTACGCCGCTTTAACCTGCGGCGTGCCCTGGGCACAGTGGACGCCTCCATTTGCACGGCTGGAAAAAGCTGGCAGATGGGGGTTTGTCGTTATCAGGACAACGACCTTGAGTGGTTCAAGCTGCTCTCGCTCAGTGTCCGCCCCAAATACACTTTCCGGCGCAGTTCGCTGGAACTGGTGGGCCGCCGCCAGCCCACCGAGGCGGAACTCGTGAAAGTCCAGCCCGACTCCGTCATTGTGGAACTCCACTACGAAGGCCAGGAAGTCCTGCTGGCCATGAAGTTTGATGCCTACACCGGACTGTCCTCGTGGCTTGAAGCCGGGCCGGTCATCGGTGTGGGCACCTGGCGTTAACGCCGGTGGACCTTATCGCTGACGTCCATCTCACCGATGGACCCCTGCTCTGGTTTGCCTGGGCCGCCGGCGCTGCCGGCCTCGGCTGGCTGTTATGGGGCCGCGGACGCCGCTGGCTCCTGAGCGCCGGAGCCGCCCTCCTGCTGGCCGCAGGTGCCGTCGCCGCGGTGCACTGGCTTCTGCTGTACACGTTTTCGACCCTGCCCGAGAGCCTCCCGCGCGAAGTGCTCGCGTGGTTCGTGGCGATGGTTTTTGGCTTATTCCTGTGGGTGCTCCGGCTCTGGAATCTCCGGCGTGCTTCCCCTGCGAAAAGCCGTGATGCGTGGTGGGGAAGCACAGCGTGGCGGGGAAGGGCAGCCGCAACGGGAGCCATGCTCGGGGTGTGCCTGCTCGGCGCTGTCCAGATCAACGCCTACTTCGGCCTCAACCATACGGTCAGCGACCTCATGGGCACCGCCGTGGCCAGGATCCAGCCGCTCGAAGCCGCACTCAAGCGTCAGGCTGCGGCCGCTGCCCCCGTCGCCCTCAACGCCTGGCGGCCGCCGGAAGGCATGCCCTCGGACGGTGTGGTGAGGAAGGCCGTCATCCCTGGCACTGATTCGGGCTTCAGCAGCCGCGAGGCCTACGTCTACCTGCCTCCCGCCTACCAGGCCACACCCCGTCCCGCCCTTCCCGTGCTGGTCCTCTTTTCCGGCCAGCCCGGCGGGCCGTCGGACTGGCTCACCGGCGGGGCCCTGCGCAGCAGGATGGACCGCTTCGCAGAGGATCACGACGGCGTGGCCCCGGTTGCCGTGGTGGTGGATCCGAACGGTACCGCGTCGGCCAACACCCTCTGCATGGACAGCCGCATTGCCAACGCGGACACTTTTCTTGCCCGGGATGTTCCCCGGTGGATCGAGCAGACCCTTGACGTTGATCCGGACCACCGGCAATGGGCCGCCGGCGGCTTTTCCTTCGGAGCCACCTGCGCCCTGCAGATGGGCACGCGCCATCCCGACGTCTACGCCTCGGTGCTCGCATTTTCCAGCGAGCGTGAGCCGGCGCTTGCCAAGGAACGGCAGAAGACTGTCGACGCGGCGTTCGGGGGCGACGTGGCAACCTTCGACCGCCTGACTCCCTTGAGCATCATGCAGAATACGCGTTTCGAGGGTCATGCCATTTATTTCGGGGCAGGTTCCAGGGATCCGGAATTCCTTGCCTACATGGATGAACTGTCGGCTGCGGCCAGCCGTGCCGGCTTCACCGTTGAGGCGCAGCCGGTGGTCAACACCGGCCATTCCTGGGAGGCCGCATCCAAGGGCCTTCCTGCCGCCCTCGACTTCGTGGCGGCCCGCTGGGGAATCCGGCCATGATGAACCAGCGGGAGGCCGTTGCGGAAACAGGCAGGAAGGCGTCAACGGCTGCCGCCAGCGTCACCTGGGCCGATGTCATGCTGGGAGCGCTGCGCCGTATCCGGCATCATTTCAAGGCCGTGCCGTTCACCCTCGTCGTCCTGGGCCTGTTCCTGGGTGCAGGCGCGGCCACCAACAGCTTCCTGTCCGGTCCGCCGGAGGCCCTCCTTGACGTCGCATCCGTGCACGCCGGCGCGTTGAAGGACGGCCGCTGGTGGTCCATGTTCACCTCACTGTTTTTCGCCACGAACCCTGCTGCCTATCTCACTGCCGGACTCATGATTCTGTTGTTGCTGGGACTCGCCGAGCGCAGGCTTGGCACGCTGCGGACGGCAGGGTTCTTCTTCGGCGGGCAGTTCGCGGCCGTCTCGCTGTTCCTGCTGCTCACGCAGCTGGCCCGCTATGCCGGCGACGGATGGCTGGGGCTCATGGTGGACGCCCGGCTCATCGGGCCGTACGCCGCTGTCCTCGCCGCCGTCCTTGGGGCCAGCGGGCTCGTGCCCACCCTCTGGCAACGGCGCCTTCGCACGGGCATTGTCTCGGCGTCGCTGCTGCTTGTCCTCTACGTGGGGCATCCGGAGACCGTAGTGGGATTCCTGGGGGCACTCGCCGGGCTTGCCGCCGGCTGGTGGATCCAGAGCGACCAGGGAACCCTCCACCGGCACCGTTCCACCGGCCGCGAGACGCGCAACCTGCTGGCCCTGATCGTCGGAATTTTCGCCGTTGGGCCCATACTGACGGCCGCCGTCCGCAGCCCCACCGGGCCACTGGCGCTACTGCGGGACGTCGTCCTGAACCCGTTGCCCACCCTCAGCCAGCTGGAGCAAAACTGCGGCGGCACGGTGGACGTGAACTGCCTGGAGATCGGGCGGACGGGATTCGCCGGACCGCTGGGCCTTGCCCTGGCGGTGGTGCCGGTGCTGCTCCTGCTGATCTGCGCCGACGGGCTGCGCCGCGGACGCCGGCTTGCCTGGCGGATCACGATCGGAGTCCAGCTGGCCGTCACCGCGCTGTCCGCCGTGTACCTCACCCTCTTTGCCCGGATCCCGCACTACCCGCAACGGCCGCACACGGCCGTCATGGGCTCAGGGTTCGTCCACGTGCTCCCGCTCGTGGCGGTTCCGCTGCTGCTCGTGATGCTGCTGTGGATCAACAGGCGCCAGTTCAGGGTGGAAACCTCGGCGGTGGCAAGGCGCAACCTGACCAGGGTGCTGGCAGGGACCTGGGTGGCACTTGCCGGCAGTTATACCGTTGCCTGGCTGGGAGCCGGTGGAATGGCGCGCGACGGCGGACCCTCCGGTCTGGCGGCCGAGCTGGCACGCCAGTATCTTCCGGTGCCCATCCCCAGCCTGTACAACCGGATCTTCCAGGACCGGCAATCGGTTGAGGCCTTCCTGTTTGCCTACTCGGGCATCGTGTTCTGGGCCGTCGCACTGGCCGGAGTGTGGGTGGTGCTCCTGGGGCAGCACCACGGTGCCGGTGCCGGCGTTGAGGAGCGGGACGTGGCCCGCCGCCTGGTGCGGCGGGGCGGCGACTCCCTGTCCTGGATGGCACTCTGGGAACCGAACAAATACTGGTTCACGCCCGGCCTGGATGCCGGGGTTGCCTACCAGCAGCACGGCAGCGTGGCCCTGACGCTGGGCGGCCCCTTCGGTGATGCCGCGTTGCGGGAGGAAGCAGCGGCCGGTTTCATGCGGTACTGCGCCGAACATGCGATGGTGCCCTGCTTCTATTCCTGCACTGACGGGCTGTGGCCCCTGCTCCAGTCCCGCGGGTTCAGCCGCGTGGCTGTGGCCCAGGAAACCCGGCTGGCGGTCAGGGAGCTTGAATTCAAGGGCAAGGAGTGGCAGAACGTCCGGACTGCCCTGAACCGTGCCCGGAAGACCGGCGTCACGGCGGTCTGGGGACGGTACAGCGACTTCCCGGCGGTCCTGCGCGCCCAGCTGCTGGAAGTATCCGAGGAATGGGCTGCGCAGAAGTCCGTTCCGGAGATGGGCTTTACGCTCGGCGGCATGGACGAACTGATGGACGACGACGTGCTGTGCTGCGTCGCCGTCGACGCCGAGGGCCTGGTGCACGGCGTCACCAGCTGGCTCCCGGTATTCGATGAGGGGCGCGTGGTCAGCTGGACGCTCGATTTCATGCGCCGGCGGGAGAACGGCCTCCCCGGCGCCATGGAGTTCCTCATTGCCTCCGCCGTGCTGGAGCTGCGCAGCTCGGTTGAAGTTATTTCCCTGTCCGGCTCACCGCTGGCCAAGGAGCCTGCCGACGGGGCGGCGTCTGGCGCGGCGCAGGACCCTGGGGCAGACCCGGGCAGTGAAGCCGGACGGGAGTCGGTGGGGGAGCCCGACGCCCTCACGGCAATCCTGGACGTGGTGGGACGGGCACTGGAACCGGTGTACGGATTCCGCTCCCTGGCCACCTTCAAATCACGGTTCAAACCCGATTACCGCACGCTCTACCTCTACTACCAGGATCCCCTGCAGCTGCCCGCCATTGGGCGGGCGCTGAGCCGCGCCTACCTGCCCGGACTCTCGGTCCGCCAGAGCGCCCGGCTGCTGAGGACCTTGGTGGGCTAATTGCGCACGGCGGGGTAACGATTATCGGAGCCATGTTTTCAGATTCCGAAAACATTTGTGACAAGAAACAATGCGCCGGCAGATGAATGGATAAAGCGCAAAAAAATGATCCCCGGCACTTGTGCCGGGGATCATTTTTTCGCAGGACGCCGCCGAAGGCGGCGATCCGAAGCGGGACTAGACCAGAGTTACGCCGGTAGCCTGGGGGCCCTTGGCGCCCTGGCCGATTTCGAACTGAACGCGCTGGTTCTCGTCGAGGGTCTTGAACCCACCGGTCTGGATCTCCGAGTAGTGAACGAAGACATCGCCATCGGAGTCGTCCGGGGTGATGAAGCCGAAGCCCTTTTCAGCGTTGAACCACTTGACGGTTCCCTGTGCCATGTATATCTCCTCATTATGGAACTTGCTTAAGTCCGGCACACTTCGTGCCGCACTTGGTCACTCCGCGAGAAGAATCCTGGCTTGCCGCCCGGTGGAACCGGACACTAGCTGACGAAGCTTCGCGCTCGCAACATGTCTTGCGAGCATGAAAAACACCTACACAAAGACTTAGATAAGAATTTCATGTGGGGTGCGTCAGGTCAACGGGTAAAAGGGGGAATTCGATAAATTTTGCGTAAAGCCGACGTGAACCGCTTCGTTATGCAGAGCACCCGGCTATTGACGCACTGCCTATTGGGGAGGGCCCGTCAGAAGAGGCGGGATTCGCTGTCGTCGACGCCGCGCATGGCGTCGTAGTCCAGGGTGACGCAGTCGATTCCGCGGTCGTTAGCCAGCACCTTGGCCTGCGGTTTGATCTGCTGCGCGGCAAAGATGCCCCGGACGGGTGCCAGCAGGGGATCCCGGTTGAGCAGTTCAAGGTAGCGGGTCAGCTGTTCGACGCCGTCGATGTCGCCCCGCCTTTTGAGCTCGATGGCGACTGTGGCGCCGTCTGCATCCCTGGCCAGGATGTCCACCGGGCCGATGGCGGTGAAGTACTCCCGGCGGATCAGGGAAAAGCCGGTGCCGAGCCGTTCGATCTGGTCGGCCAGCAGCCGCTGCAGGTCGGCTTCGACACCGTCCTTGATGAGGCCGGGATCCTGGCCCAGCTCATGGGAAGTGTCGTGCAGCTGCTCATGGATATTGATGATGAGCCGGTCATCGGTCTTGGCGGACTGGACGGTCCACTGCTCGGTGACACCGAGCTCCAGGTCCACTTCATCCGGCAGGGAAACCCGAAGGCTGGCCGGGGGGCTCATCCAGTTCAGCGGCTTGTAGGAGCCGCCGTCGGAGTGCACCAGGACGGACCCGTCGGCCTTGACCAGCAGGAGCCTGGTGGCAAGGGGGAGATGGGCCTTGAGCCGGCCTACATAATCAACAGAACATCGGGCTATGACTAAACGCACCCGGTAAACACTACCGTCTGGGTGCAAGGCAGGAACAGCGCGGCGCCCGGGCCTGGGGCAGAATGGAGGCATGCCCCGTTCCAACCGCCCCCGCCGTGCCGCCTCCGGAAAACTGGGACAGGCCAGCCGCAAGCACGCCGGCGGCCCCGTGCCGGAACTGGACCTGGAGCGGGCAAGGTCGGGGATCTCACGGCGGGAGAGCGCCCCCGACGGCGAGTGGATGGTGCGCACCATGACGGCCAAACGGGCCGAAAAGTCCTACATCTGCCCGGGCTGCTCCACCGCGGTCCTGCCCGGCGTCGAACACCTGGTGGTCTGGTCCGAGGACCATCTGTTCGGTGCGGCCGCGGGGCTGTCGGAACGGCGGCACTGGCACTCCAACTGCTGGACGTCACGCACGTACCGCTATCGCTAAGCTGTTAGTCATGACTTTTGACCCGGCGTCGTTCGTTTTCAGCCAGCCTTCCGAAGCAACAGCTATCCGGGCTTCAACAGTCCTGCCGGCCCGCCGGGAGAACGTGGAAATACAAACGGAGGACGGCTGCGTCCTCGTCGGCGAACTCGCCGTCCCGGAATCGGGCGACATCACCGCCACGCTGATCACCCTCCACCCGCTGCCCACCCACGGCGGTTTCATGGATTCGCATGTGTACCGCAAGGCGGCCTTCCGCTTGCCCGCACTCGCCGGCGTCGCCGTCCTCAGGTTCAACACCAGGGGGACCACCTCGCCCCGCGGCACCAGCGGCGGCCGTTTCGAAGAGGGCATCGGTGAACGGCTGGACGTCGAGGCGGCCGTCCGCTTCGCGGAATCCCGGAACCTTCCCAACCGCTGGCTGGTGGGGTGGTCGTTCGGCACGGAACTGGCGCTCATGTACGGGGCGACGGAGCCGGTCGCCTCCGCAGTGGAGGGCGCCATCCTGCTGTCCCCGCCGCTGCACCGTGCCACGGATGAGCACCTGCTGGCATGGGCTGCGTCAGGAAAGCCGCTGAAGGTGCTGGTTCCCGAACACGACGACTACCTCCGGCCGGCGGCCGCCGCCGAGCGCTTCAGCCTGGTGCCGCAGGCTGACGTTGTGGGCGTCGACGGCGCCAAGCACCTGTGGGTGGGGGAGAAGTACGCCGCCCGGGTGCTCAACGAAATCGTGGACGAGGCCACGGCGCAGGGAGCGGGGCCCGAGGGCCTGCCCCAGGACTGGAACGGACCCGTGGCCTCCGCAGCCGCCTAAGCCTGCCGCGGAGGCGGCAGCCTTCCTAGTGCTTGTCCTGGCGGACGATGAAGATTTCCTTCACCAGCAGCATGACCGCGGCCGCGGTGGGAATGGCGATGAGCGCTCCGAGGACGCCCAGGAGGCTGCCGCCTGCGATCACGGAGATGACCGCCACGGCACCGGGCACGGCCACCGCCTTCTGCATGATGCGGGGCGAGATGAAGTACGCCTCGAACTGCAGGTAGGCAAAGTAGCAAATGCCGTACACCAGGGCGGTCTGCCAGCCCGCGGTGAGGGCGATCAGCGTGACCAGCACACCCGCGATCATTCCCCCGACCAGGGGGATGAAGGCGAGGAGCGCCACGACGAACGCCAGCAGGACGGCAAACGGGACTCCGACAATCGACATCACGATAAACGCAAAGGTCGCGTTGAGCAGGGCCACGCAGGCCTGGCCGATGACGTAGTTGCCCACGGAACCGGTGATCTCCTCAGAGAGCGCTTCGACCCGGACACGGCGCGAACGCGGTGCCAGCCGGTAGCCCCACTTCTTCATGGCGGGAAGGGCGGCCAGGAAGTACAGGCTGAGCACGAGGACAATCAGGGTTCCGAAGAGCCCGTTGGCCACCGTGGATCCGAAGCCGACGACGCCTCCGAAAATGCCGCCCATGGCGTCCGGATTGTTGACGAACTTTTCCAGTTCCTGGGTAATGCGCTCCCGGACACCGAACTGGTCGTCCACGCTGCGGAAGAAGTCCGAATCGATGAAGTCCTGGATCCAGCGGGGTGCTTCCTGCACGATCTGGGTTACCTGCTGGACGATGGTAGGGATCAGTGTGGCGAAGAAACCGGCAACAGCGGAGACGAGGACCGTGACGGAGACCAGGATGCCGATGGGCCGCGGAAGCTTGCGTCCTTCCAGCCAGCGCACCACCGGGTCCAGGCCCAGGGCGATGAAGAGCGCTGTCACGATCCAGAGCAGGAGCTGCGTGGTGTTGGAGCCGATCCAGTAGACGAGCAGGGCAAGGCCCACGCCCACGGTGCCCATGAAGCCCATATATAGGGGATGCTGGGACGACATGCGCGGGCCGGGATGTCCAAAGCGGGTGCTGGTCTCGGTCGCAGGTTCGGCGGAGTCCTCGGCGGATTCGGGAGGCATCTCGAAGCGGAGCCGGGGCTGGGCGCCGGGAAGAGGCGTCCGGAGCCTGCGCACCACCGCCGCGGCCAGGCCCGGCAACAGCGGTTTGTGCTCGTGCCGGGTACCGGCCGGTAGGCTTTCCTGGGCACCGGATCCGGTCGAGTCGTCATGTCCTGGGGCGGACGAATCCGTGTGTTCAGTCACTGCTTGTGGGGGCCCTTTACCTTCTGTGGCGCCGCTGCTGCGGCCCATGTGATGATCATCGCAAACACTATCAGCAGGCTTGTCAGTGCCCGGGTTTACTCCCGGCGCGGCCCGCTGTCCTAGGCTGTGATCCGGGTCCCGGCCTGACTCATTGGTAACAAAACGGTTACTATTGAAAGTAAAACCCCCGCTGATGATAGGTATCCCTTTGCGTTTCAAGACTGCAGTTGCACTAGTGCTGCTCGGCCTCCTGACACTGCTGGCCGGCGTAGGACAAAAGACCATCTGGGCCCCGGCCGAGACATTTACGGCCACGGCGCCCGCCGACGGCACCGCCGCACCACTGACCGTTATCGACCAGAAGTTGCGGACCCTTCACGGGGGTACGGTCAAGATCAATGTCAAGGGCGAAGGCAGCTTCATGCTGGCAGCAGGCCGCCCCGACGACGTGGAGGCCTGGGTCGGCAAGGCGGCCCACAACACGGTCTCCGGAGTTTCCGAGGACAACAAGTCCCTGCAGATTGCGCACACGGAGGGCGAAGCCGCCGCTCCCTCGCCGGCAGGTTCCGATCTCTGGGTCACCACCGAGAACGCCAGCGGTGAACTGAACTACACCTGGAGCGCCCCGGCAGACGGCGAATGGTCACTCCTGCTGGCCTCGGACGGCACCAAGCCGGCGCCGTCGTCGATCTCGATGACCTTCCCCAACGACACGTCCACACCGTGGGCCGTGCCGTTGATGGTGCTGGGCGGCCTGCTCATGCTGGCCGGACTGGCCCTGCTGGTGCTCAAGCCCAGGGCCGGCAAGCCCGGAGCGGGCGGGGACGATGCCGGCGAGTCCGTCGCGGACGAATCGATGAAGGACAAGCTGGTCCGCCGTGCACGTGCGGACCGTCCGGCCGGCAAGCCGGGGCCCGCCGCTCCTGCGCCCGTCGAGCCGCCGGCTGAAAAGCAGCCCGGGACCTCCGCCTTCACCGCAACGTTCACCGCAAAGCGGGCCGGCGTGGCCATGGTTGCGCTCGCCGCCACGATCGTGGCCGGAACCGGTGTGGCTGCGCAGGCGGCCACGACCCCCGCTCCGTCGCCGTCAAGCAGCGAGACCGCCGGGGCCGACACCGCCCCCGACTCACCGGTGCTCCTGGACGCACAGTTCCGCCGGATCCTGGAACAGGTTTCCAGCACGGTGGACGCCGGCGACGCCGCCAAGGATGCCGCGAAGCTCAAGTCCCGGGTGGACCGCACCGAACTTGAAGTCCGCACTCAGAACTACAAGATCCGCTCACAGGTGGGCGCCTACGAGGCGCGCATGCCGGTCCGCGCCACCAAGCTGCTGACCACCGTTGTCACCAGCAAGCGCGCCTGGCCGCGTTCGGTGATGGCCGTGACCCAGGGCGAAGGCAATGTTGTGCCCCAGCTGCTGACCCTCGTGCAGAAGTCGCCGCGGGAGAACTACAAGCTGGTGCAGACCACGCCGCTGCAGCCGGGCACCACGTTCCCGGCCATCGGACGCACCGGAACGGAAACCCTGGCCGCGGACGACAAGTCGGGCCTGCTGTACAGCGGTGCTGAAGCCCTTGCCGGGCTGGGGGACCGCCTGACGAAGGCCGACTCGACCTTCAAGGACAAGCTCGTGGAGGGCCAGTCGTCGCCCTATATCGCCGACACGCTGGCCTACCAGGCAGATGTGGCCAAGACCGGGGTGAACGGCAACTTCAGCTTCACGCACAAGGTGTCCACGGAGGACACCGTGGTGTTCCGCACTGCCGACGGCGGCGCGCTGGTCATGGGCAAGTTGAACTTCGCCTTCGACGGCACGCCCAAGGCCGAGGGCGACAAGCTGGCGATCGGGGACGACGCAGCCGTGCTGGCCGGCGGCAAGGAAACGAGCACGGGCATGGTGCTCAACTTCGCCGAGTCCATGGCGGTCTACATCCCGCCGACCGGCTCGAAGGATCCGATGAAGCTCGTGGCCGCCACCCGCGGACTCGTGGGAGCCAGCTTCAAGTAGCCCGCTCCGCGTATGACCGGCAGCGGCCTGAGTGGCTAGAGTGGAGGCTATGAGTTCGCCAGCCTCCCGTCCAGTCCCTCCGGCCGCTGCCAGCCACCTTAACCTGCGCGGCGCCGTCGACCTTTCCAGCCTTAAACAACGCTCCGCGCCGCCGGCCGGGCAGCCTGCCGCAGCCGCTCCTGCCGGGCCGGCCGGCGCAGTCCCGCCGTCAGCAACGGCCCAGGGGGCGCCGGACACCGGCGGCCAGCCGCTTCGGGTCGAGGTCACCGAGGCCAACTTCCAGCAGCTCGTTGAGCTTTCGGCGCAGGTGCCCGTGGTTTTCGGCCTGTGGGCCAGCTACTCACCCGCTTCAGGCGAGCTGCTCAACGTCCTCGAAGACATCATCAACAGCTACGGCGGGCGCCTGGTCCTGGGTGCCGCGGACATCGACGCCTTCCCGCAGCTTGCGCAGGCTTTCCAGGTACAGGCCGTGCCCACCGCGGTGGCAGTGGTGAAGGGCCAGCCCGTTCCCCTGTTCCAGGGCGGAGCCGACGAACAGCAGGTCCGCAGCCTGCTGGATGAACTGCTGAAGGTGGCCGCAGCCAACGGAGTCACCGGCAGCCTGGGCGCCGGAGCCGCCCCTGCCGAGGCCGAGCCGGCCCCGCTGCCGCCGCTGCACCAGGCGGCCTACGACGCCATTGAAGCCGGAGACTTCGCCGCCGCGGCCGCCGCCTACCGGCAGGCCCTGCTGGAGATGCCCGCGGATGCCGAGGCCAAGGCCGGACTCGCCCAGGTGGAGCTCATGGACCGGCTGCAGTCCCTGACCGGTCCCGACGGTGAAGCGCTGCGCCAGCTCGCCGCCGACCAGCCGGACAACCTCGATGCCCAGCTGGGCGTGGCGGACCTGGACATCGCCGGCGGCCACATTGAGGACGCCCTGGGCCGGATCGTCGGCTTCATCGGCCGGAACTTCGGCCCGGAACGGGAGACTGCCCGGGTACGGCTGCTGGAGCTCTTCGAAGTGGTGGGCCCGTCCGATGAACGCGTCGCCAAGGCGCGGCAGGGGCTGGCACGGGTGCTGTTTTAATGTCGTCGGCGCTTTTTTCGCCGCTGGCGCTGCGCTCACTGACGCTCCGCCACCGCGGTTGGGTTTCGCCCATGTGCCAGTACAGCTGCGGGCCGGACACCGGTGAAGGCGTTCCGCACGATTGGCACCTCATGCACCTGGGTTCCTTCGCCACCGGCGGAGCCGCGCTGATCCTCACCGAGGCAGCGGCAGTGAATGCGGCGGGCCGGATCAGCCCGCTTGACGCCGGCCTCTACAACGACGAGCAGGCCGCGGCGTGGCAGCGGATCACGGCCTTTGTGCACCGCTACGGCGCCGCTGACACCAAGATCGGCACCCAGCTGGCGCACGCCGGCCGGAAGGCTTCGACGTACTGGCCCTTCTCGGGGAAACGCGGGTCAGTGCCGGCGTCCGACGGCGGCTGGCAGACCGTGGGTCCCGGCACCGGCGCATTCGACGGCTATGCGGCACCGACCGCCATGACCGCGGCAGAGATTGACGGCGTGATAGCCGACTTCGCAGCGGCCGCCGTCCGGGCGGTCGAGGCAGGGTTCGACACCATCGAAATCCACGGCGCGCACGGCTACCTGCTCCACCAGTTCCAGAGCCCGCTCATCAACGACCGGACGGACGCCTGGGGAGGGGACGAAACCGGACGGAATCGGCTCACCCTGGCCGTGGTGGACGCCGTTCGCAACGTCATTCCCGACTCCATGCCGCTGCTATTGCGGATCTCCGCCTCGGACTGGGCAGCGGGCGGTATCGACGCCGCCGCCTCCGTCAGGCTGGCCAGTGCCGCCGCCGAGCACGGCGTGGACCTGGTGGACGTCTCCAGCGGGGGCGCCGTGGCGCACCAGCAGATTCCGGCCGGTCCCGGCTACCAGACCGGGTTCGCAGCCCGGATCAAGCGCGAGGCGGGCATCCGCACCGGCACTGTGGGACTCCTGACGTCGGCCGGGCAGGCCGAACACGCCGTCGCCACGGGCCAGGCCGACGCTGTCTTCATCGCGCGTGCCGCGCTCCGCGACCCGCATTGGTGGCTGCGCGCGGCCTTCGAGCTCGGCCACGAGATGCCGTGGGTGCCGCAGTACGAGCGTGCGGTTCCCCGCCACTCGTTCTAGGAAGTAACCCTTTGGGACGATCCTCCCACCGCGGAGGTGAGGCTACGCTGGCACCATGACTGAACCGCAACCCGGTCCGCATCCGGCCGCCGGCCGCCAGGACCACCCTGTTCCTGCCCCGCTCGCTGTTCCGGCCCTGTCCATCCGCGGCCTCGCCAAGCGCTTCGGCGGGAAGATCGCCGTGGACGGCATCAGCCTGGATGTGCCGGCAGGGTCCTTCTACGGGATCGTGGGTCCCAACGGCGCAGGGAAAACCACCACGCTGTCCATGGCCACGGGGCTGCTCCGGCCGGACTTCGGCACGGCCCTGGTGCACGGTACCGATGTCTGGACGCGGCCGCTCGAAGCCAAGAAGCTGATGGGAATCCTCACCGACGGCGTGCGGCTGTTTGACCGGCTGACCGGTGAACAGCTGGTGAGCTACGCGGGCCTGTTGCGGGGGATGGACAAGGACGTGGTGTCCGCCAGGGTGGCGGAACTCCTGGCGGCGCTTGATCTCAGTGCCGACGCCGGAACGCTCGTGGTGGACTATTCGGCCGGCATGACCAAGAAGATCGCCCTCGCCTCGGCCCTCATCCACGCGCCCATGCTGCTGGTGCTGGATGAACCCTTTGAATCGGTGGACCCGGTTTCCGCTGCGAATATCAGGGACATCCTGGACCGCTATGTCGCTTCCGGCGGAACAGTGATCGTCTCGAGCCATGTCATGGACCTCGTGCAGAGAATGTGCGACCACGTGGCGGTGGTTGCCGCGGGCAGGCTGCTGGCCGCCGGCACCGTGGAGGAGGTCCGGGCGGGCGCCTCGCTGGAGGACAGGTTCGTCCAGCTCGTCGGCGGCCGGAGCCAGACGGAGGGCCTGGAATGGTTGCGCACCTTCTAAGGCTCAAGCTGACGCTCCTGCGGAACAGCCTCCGGCGCAGCCCATGGCAGCTTCTGGGCCTGATCATCGGCGGGCTGTACGCCGTCGGGATTGCCGGGTTCTTTGGGGTGGCGCTCGTCCTGCTCCGGACGGCCGACCTGGAGCTCGCCCAGACCGTGGTGGTGCTGGGCGGATCGGCAGCGGTCCTGGGCTGGGGAGTGGTCCCCGTCATTGCGTCCTCGGCGGACATGACCCTGGACCCGGCCCGGTTCACCACGGCGGCAGTCCCCATGCCGCAACTGTTGACCGGACTGGCCCTCGGCGGACTGATCGGGATTCCCGGCATCGCCACGGCGCTCGTGGCGCTTGCCACGGTGGGCACGTGGAGCAGGGGAGCGCCGGCTGTCGCGGCCGCCGTGGCGGGAGCCGTGCTGGGCGTGCTGACGTGCATTGTCCTGTCCAAAGTGGTGACGACGGCGACTGCCGGCCTGGCTTCCTCCCGGCGGTTCAAGGATGTCAGCGCACTCGCCTTTATGGTGCCGCTGATGCTCATGGGACCGATCGTGGCTTTCGTTGCCCAGGGTGCCGCGGGCTCCGCCGGATTCCTGGCTGACCTGGCCCGCATCGTGGCGTGGACGCCGGCCGGTGCCGCATGGTCACTCGGCGGCGACGCCGCGGCGGCCCGGTACGGACCGGCCGGGCTCAAGTTCCTGATCGCGGTGGCAACGCTGGCGGGCCTGGCCTGGTGCTGGAAGGTGCTCCTGCAGCGTGCCCTGGTCACTCCGCCGTTCGCGGCAGGCGGCAGGAAGCGCGGCGGCCGGATGGGCCTCTTCGGTGTCCTGCCGGCCACGCCTGTCGGCGCCATTACGGCCAGGGCCCTCACGTACTGGATCAGGGACCCCCGTTACTCGGGTTCCCTGGTGGTCATTCCGCTGCTGCCCGTCCTCATGTTCTTCCAGGCGGGGCAGACGGGTGATTACGGCGTGCTGGCGATCATCGGTCCGCTGGCGGCCTTCCTGCTGGCATGGTCGATTTCAGCGGACGTGTCCTACGACAACACGGCGTTTGCCCTCCATCTGTCCAGCGGCGTCCGCGGCGTCCACGACAGGCTGGGGCGCGCCCTGGCCTGCCTGGCGTTTGCACTTCCCATCGTGCTGGTCTTTAGCGTCGGGCCGTTCTTCTTCACCGGAAACTGGGACTGGCTGCCCGCGTTGCTGGGACTGGCCCTGGGAATACTGTTCACCGGACTCGGCCTGGCATCCGTGGTCTCGGCCCGGTATACGGTGGCGGTGCCCCTGCCCGGCGACAGCCCGTTCAAGAAGCCGCCCGGGAACGTCGCGCAGACCATGGCGGTCCAGTTCGGCGGGATGGGCGTCCTGCTGGTGCTGGTGCTGCCGGAAGCAGCCCTGGTCATTGCGCAGTCCGTCACGGGCAGCACGGTGCCCGGCTGGATCAACCTGGCGCTCGGCCCGGTGCTGGGCCTGGTCCTCTTTACGGCAGGCGTCCGCCTGGGCGGGAAATGGCTCGATGCCCGGGGCCCCGAACTTCTGGCACAGCTTTCAGTCAACCGATAGGCCGGTGGGGCCATGATTAGTAGTACTGGATGCGGAAAGGCGGTACGCCATGGAAGTGGTTATTCTTCCGGGGAGCAAACAGATCGGGTCCCTCGCAGCCGACGCCGTCGAGGCCCTGCTGCGCCGTAAGCCCGACGCGGTGCTCGGCCTGGCGACGGGAGCGTCCCCGTTGCCGGTCTATGACGAACTCGCCCGGCGTCATAATGACGGCGGCCTCGACTTCAGCCGTGCGCGCGGGTTTGCCCTGGACGAATACGTGGGCCTGGAGCAAGGCCACCCCCAGTCCTACCGGGAGGTCATCCGCCGGGAGTTCACCGACCGGGTGAACATCGCACCCGAAAACGTGCATACTCCCGACGGCCAGGCGGCGGACATCCCCGCGGCCTGCCAGGTCTACGAGGACGCCATCAGGGCTGCCGGCGGGGTGGACCTCCAGCTGCTGGGCGTAGGCACTGACGGCCACATCGGCTTCAACGAGCCCGGCTCGTCCCTGGCGTCCAGGACGAGGATCAAGAGCCTCATCGAGCAGACACGCCGGGATAACGCCCGGTTCTTCAAAAGCATCCATGATGTTCCCCACCACGTGATCACCCAGGGGCTGGGCACCATCATGGAGGCCCGCCATGTGATCTTGATTGCCACCGGCGCCCAAAAGGCCCAGGCTGTCCGGGACTTGGTGGAAGGACCGGTGGCTGCCATCTGCGCCGCGTCCGTCCTGCAAATGCACCCCCACGTCACCGTGCTGGTGGACGAGGCCGCCGCGTCATCGCTCAGGCTGGCCGATTACTACCGCCACACGTATGACAACAAGCCCGCCTGGCAGGGCCTGTAGTTCAGAGGTCCGGTTTTTTGTCCGGCACAACGGCTAAGATGGATGCCATGACTAGCATGACGGACCCCCTCGAAAACGACCCGATGCGCGAGCTTTCCGGACCAGGAACGTCCACGGCCACTATCGAGCGCGAGGAAGTGCGCGAGGAAGTGGAACCCGGTGACCGGGAACGGTTCTCCCACTACGTGCGCAAAGAGAAGATCATGGAGTCAGCCATGACGGGCGAGCCGGTCATCGCTCTGTGCGGCAAGGTGTGGACTCCCGGCCGCGATCCGCAGAAGTTCCCGGTCTGCCCGGAATGCAAAGAGGTCTACGAAGGCCTGCGTCCCGGGAACGACGGCGGCAAGGGCTCCGACGGCGATTCCGGCAAATAGGGCCGTTCACCGGTCACCTGGCTTAAGTCGGTGACCGGCCCGCCCGGCCAGGGCGGGGCAAGACAACCACGGGGGCGCAATCCCTGCTGCGCACGTCCCGTGACCACGATGATTTTTGATGACCGGAGCAGTGCGGCTCCTCCGGAACAGATTGGTGTTTATGTTTATGTGTCTTTCGCTCACGGCTGCCGCAATGCGGGGAATTGAGGGCTCTGCGTGACCGAGACACTCTTTGGCGGGCCAACGCTGCCGCCGGCCTATCCCGAGCGGGCAGCGTGGGGAACCGCGCAGAAGCTCCGTGCGTGGCAGCAGGAAGCGCTCGACCGCTACTTTGCCGCCGGCCCCAGGGACTTCCTCGCGGTGGCAACGCCCGGCGCAGGCAAGACCACCTTCGCGCTGCGTGTGGCGTCGATGCTGATCGAGGCGGGCACCGTTAACCGTGTGACCATCGTGGCGCCCACGGACCACCTGAAACGGCAGTGGGCTGACGCCGCGGCCCGCGTGGGAATCGCGATCGACCCCAACTTCAAGAATGCGGACGGGCAGCACGGACGCGGTTTCATCGGCGTCGCCGTGACCTATGCCCAGGTAGCCAGCAAGCCCATGCTGCACCGCGCCAAGACGGAAGCAGCCCGTACCCTGGTGATCCTCGACGAGATCCACCACGGCGGCGAAGCCCTGTCCTGGGGTGACGGACTCCGCGAGGCTTTCGACCCGGCCGCACGCCGGCTTTCACTCACGGGCACGCCCTTCCGCTCCGACACGTCACCCATTCCCTTTGTGGAGTACGCCGAGGACCGGGACGGCATCCGCCGCTCCAAGGCCGACTACACCTACGGCTACGGGAACGCCCTGCGTGACCACGTGGTCCGTCCTGTCATGTTCATGGCGTACTCGGGCCAGATGCGCTGGCGCACCAGCGGCGGCGAGGAGATGGCGGCGTCCCTCGGCGAGTCGGCCGTCACCAAGGACATCATTTCGCAGGCCTGGCGGACCGCCCTCAACCCGGCCGGCGAATGGATTCCGGCTGTGCTGGCCGGAGCGGACAAACGCCTGAGCGAGGTCCGCCGGACCGTACCCGACGCCGGCGGCCTGGTGATTGCGACCGACCACGAGGACGCCCGCGCCTACGCCGGCCAGCTGAAGAAGATCACCGGTGAATCACCCACCGTGATCCTTTCCGATGACGTCAAGGCATCCAGCAAGATCGAGGAATTCACCGCCAGCGACAAACGCTGGATGGTGGCGGTCCGCATGGTGTCCGAAGGCGTGGACGTTCCCCGGCTGTCGGTGGGCGTCTATGCCACATCCACGTCCACGCCGCTGTTCTTCGCCCAGGCCGTCGGCCGTTTTGTCCGCGCCCGGAAGCGCGGCGAAACAGCGTCGGTGTTCCTGCCGTCGGTTCCGCAGCTGACCGCGCTGGCGAACTCGATGGAAGCTGAACGCGACCACGCCCTGGACCGGCCGGAGAAAGAAGACCCGGACGGCCTGTTCAATCCCGAAGACTCGCTCATGGACGAGGCCAACCGGGAGGACAAGGCGTCCGACAGCCTCACCAAGGGCAAATTTGAGGCCCTCGACTCGCAGGCATCATTCGACCGCGTGCTGTTCGACGGCGGCGAGTTCGGCACCGGCGGCGACATCGGATCCGACGACGAACTGGACTTCCTCGGCATTCCGGGACTCCTGGACGCCGAACAGGTGGGCACGCTGCTGCGCCAGCGCCAGCATGAACAGCAGAGCCGGAAGAAGCTCCGGGCGGGTGAATCTGCCGCCTCGCAGGCTGCCCCCGCTGTTCCCGATCACCGGATGCTCATGGACCTGCGCAACGAACTGGCCAAGAACGTGGCCGCGTGGTCCGCGCGGACGGGAACCCCGCACGGGGTGGTGCATACGAAACTCCGCACCGTCTGCGGCGGCCCGCCGGTGGCACAGGCCAACGAGGAACAGCTGCAGGCCAGGCTGCGGAAGCTTCAGGACTGGTTCATCGGCCGGAAATAGGCGCCCGGACCGCCAGGTCCGGAGCCCGCCGGCAACGCGGGCGGCGAGGCTCAGGCCAGATCCAGGCTAGGCAAGGTCCACTCCGCCGAGTTCCATCTCGGCGTAGGCGTCGTCGAGGTCGGCTGCGATTCCGGCCGTGAGGTTCCGGACCACCGTCACCGAATAGCCGGCCTGGACGGCGTCCAGGGCGGTGGCCATGACGCAGTAGTCGGTGGCGATTCCCACAATCACCACGTCCTCCACATCGTGGCTTTGCAGCCAGTCGTCCAGGCCGATGGCGTCCTCGTCGGCAAACGAACTGGCAGTCAATGCCTCCGCGTCCTCCAACGGCAGGGCGCCGGGCTTCCGGTCGCCTGTGGGCACCGCGTCCTCGGGAGCAAGGATGCCTTCAAAACCGGAGTAGGCGGCGGTGAACTGGCCTTTGCGGAAATAGGCCTGGATGTACTCCGTGTCCAGGTCCGGGTGCAGTTCCGCCCCGCGGGTGCCGGCGACGCAGTGCGGCGGCCACGAGTCGATGAAGTCGGGGTTCTCCGCGAAGTGGGCGCCGGGCTCGATGTGCCAGTCCTGGGTGGCCACGATGTGGTCGAACTGGCCGTGATGGGCGTCCACGTATTCGCTGATGGCCCCGGCCACGTCCGCTCCGCCTTTGACGGCCAGGGAGCCGCCTTCGCAGAAATCGTTCTGCACGTCGACAATGATCAGGGCGCGTGACATCAGTTCTCCTCGTAGACGGTGGGGATGGCCGGCTCGCCGCGCTGCAGGCGGTTGACGACTGCCGGAAGTTCCGCCATGGAGTCAATGTGCCGCTGGCGGGCACGGAACACGCCCTCGGTCCCGGTCCAGCCGGGGAGGAGTTCGCCATTCTTGATGAACTGCTGCAGCAACTGGCGGTCATTGCCGTCGTCTTCGGGCCGGTGCCCTACTCCCACCATCTCGTGGGTGGCGACGCCGCGTTCGTTGAGCCTGCGGAGGGCGTACTTCCTGCCGCCCTTGCTCGTCTTGTTCTTGGCTGCTTTGGCAACGGACACGAATTCGCCGGAGTCGTCGGTGCGGCTGACGAGTTTGTAGACCATGCTCGCGGTGGGGGCGCCGGAGCCGGTGACCAGCGAGGTGCCCACGCCGTAGGAGTCAACCGGTGCGGACTGCAGAGCCGCGATGGCGTATTCATCCAGGTCCGAGGTGACGACGATCTTGGTGTTTTCGTTGCCGAGGTCGTCCAGCAGCCGGCGGACCCACTGGGCCTGCGCCACGAGGTCTCCGGAGTCGAGCCGGACTGCCCCCAATTTGGGACCCGCAAGGTCCACGGCCGTACGGACGGCCGTTTCGACGTCGTACGTGTCCACCAGCAGCGACGTTCCGGCGCCGAACGAGGCGATCTGTGCCTCAAAGGCTTCCCGTTCGGTGTCGTGCAGGAGTGTGAACGAGTGGGCGGCGGTGCCCACCGTCTTGATGCCGTACCGGCGCCCGGCTTCGAGGTTGGAGGTGCTGTCAAAGCCGGCGATGACGGCCGCACGGGCGGCGGCGGCCGCGGATTCCTCCTGGGTCCGCCGGGACCCCATTTCGATGCAGGGCCGGTTGCCCGCAGCGGTGATCATGCGCGACGCAGCGGAGGCGATGGCGCTGTCGTGGTTGAGCACCGAAAGGATGTAGGTCTCCAGGATGCAGGCCTCGGCGAACGTGGACTCCACAATCAGGATGGGGGAGTTGGGGAAATAGGCTTCGCCCTCGGCGTAGCCCCAGATGTCCCCGGTGAAACGGAACCCGGCCAGGTAGTCCAGGGTTTCGTCGTTGACCACGTGCGTGCGGCGGAGGAAATCGAGCTCGGGTCCGCCGAACCGGAAGTCCGCGATGCCCTCCAGCAGCCTGCCCGTTCCGGCCACAATCCCGTAGCGGCGGCCGTCGGGAAGCCTGCGGGCGAACGCCTCAAACACCGACTTCCGGTGTGCGGCACCTGAATGCAGCGACGCCTGGAGCATGGTCAGCTCGTAGTGGTCGGTGTACAAGGACGTGCGGGGATGATCCCAGCCAGCAGGGGTACTCACGAATTCACTCTAGTGCGCATCGCCCTAGAATGGACAGATGACCTTAAGCGTTGCGCTCGGCCCTGACACCCAGGAGAGCACCCAGACCGTAACAGTGACGTCCACCGACGCCCTGACGGCCCCGGACATTCCCTGGAACCTGGTGATCTGGAACGATCCCGTCAACCTGATGAGCTACGTGAGCTACGTTTTCCAGAGCTATTTCGGCTATTCGGAGCCGAAGGCCAACAAGCTCATGATGGAGGTCCATAAGAAGGGACGTTCCATCGTGGCGCACGGCAGCAAGGAACAGGTGGAGCAGCACGCCGTCGCCATGCACGGCTTCGGCCTGTGGGCCACGGTGGAAAAAGCCACCGGCGGCGGCAAAGACGGCGGATCCGGCAAGGGCAAAGGCAAACGTGGCTAAGGCATTCAAATACGGGCTCAAAGGCATTACCGGATACCTCGAACCGGCGGAACGGGAACTGCTGCGGAGCCTGATCGACGACGTCATCTCCATGCTCGAACCGGCCGAAAGCGCCAGCGAAGACCCGCTGACAGCCCTGATCGGGCTGGACATGAATGTCCAGGAACCGTCGGACCGTGCGCTGCGGCGGTTGCTGCCCAACGTCACCCGGACCGACGACGCCGCCGCCCTGGAGTTCCGCCAGCTCACCGAACGCTCACTGCGGGAAAACAAGATCGGCGCCCTGCGGGCGGCGGCGCTGGGCCTGGACACCAACGACGTGGTCCTCTCGCCCGCCGACGCCCGGCACTGGTCGCAGGCGCTGAACGACGTCCGGCTGGTCCTGGCTGAACGGCTTGACATCCGGGACGACGCCGACGCCGAACACGTCCACACCATGCAGGACTGGTCCCAGGCCGAAGACGTGGAAAGCTACCTGGCGCTGGTGTACAACTTCACCACGTGGCTGCAGGAATCGCTGGTGCAGGCCATGCTCCAGTCCATGGAACCGCGGGCCTGAGCGCTTCGGCGTGCGTGCGGCGGGCCTGACGCCAAATTGTGTGACTTATCCAACATGAGTCGGACGACACAATGTGATGGCCGCACCAACAGGGAAGCCCTATCCTCGAATAATCATGACTTCAGCATCGAGCATGGATCCGGCAGCGGACGCTGTGGCGGATTCCCCAGCGAGCAGCGCGGACGACAGCCCCATGGGCTCGCGGCCCATCGGCATCTTCGACTCCGGAGTCGGCGGACTGACCGTGGCGCGGTCCATCATCGACCAGCTGCCCAACGAATCGATCCTCTATGTGGGCGATACCGCGAACGGCCCCTACGGCCCGCTGCCCATCGCCGAGGTCCGCGCCAACGCCCTTGGCGTGATGGATGAGCTGGTGGATTCCGGCGTCAAGCTGCTGACCATCGCGTGCAACTCCGCCTCCGCCGCTGTCCTCCGGGACGCCCGCGAGAGGTACACGGCCCGCTACGGGATTCCCGTGATCGAAGTGATCCAGCCTGCGGTGCGTCGGGCTGTGGCCGCCACCAGGAGCGGCCGGGTGGGCGTCATCGGGACCTCCGCGACCGTGGGTTCCCGGGCGTACGAGGACACCTTCGCCGCAGCCCCGGACCTGCACATCACGTCCGTGGCCTGCCCGGCATTCGTCAGCTACGTGGAGGCCGGCATCACCACGGGTCCGGAACTCCTTGCCGTTGCCCGGGAGTACCTTGAGCCGCTGCGCACCGCCGGCGTGGATACCGTTGTGCTCGGCTGCACGCACTACCCGCTGCTCACCGGTGTGATCTCCTATGTCATGGGGGAGGACGTCACCCTCGTCTCCAGTGCCGAGGAAACCGCCAAGGATGTTTACCGGGCACTCGTTTCACACGATCTTCAGCGGACCGTCGAGGCGCCGCCCCAGCACCACTTCATCGCCACCGGCGAAGCCAGCCAGTTCGAAACCCTGGCCAGGCGCTTCCTCGGTCCCGAAGTGCTCAGTGTGAAGCACGTGGACCACGTTGCCGCGCAGTACCCCACCGGCAGCCTGGCGAAGATAACGCCGGAAATGATCGCGGCAGCCCGGGCCGGCGCCGCCCGGCCACGGATTTCCAACTTCGTCGGCGGATCCGCGGCCGGGGGAACACGGCTGTGAAACTGACCATTGTTGGCTGCACCGGTTCCTTCCCGGGGCCGGGCTCCCCGGCGTCGTGCTATTTGCTGACCGCCCACGACGGCGAGCGGACCTGGAAGATCGTGATGGACCTCGGCAGCGGGGCCCTCGGGGCGATCCAGCGGTACACGGACCTTGAGGACATTGACGCGATCTTCCTCACCCACCTGCACCCGGACCATTGCATGGACCTGTGCGGCCTCCATGTGGCCGTGCGCTGGAAGCCGGGCGGCTGGGGCCGGGACCGGATTAAGGTCTGGGGCCCGGCGGCGACGGCGGACCGGATGGCCACGGCGTATGGGCTGGAGCTGGACCCGGGCATGCACGAGGAATTCGACTTCACCAACTGGACCGAGCGGCAGTCCGTCACGGTGGGACCGTACACCGTGACGCCGTTCGCGGTGAACCACCCCGTGGAGGAGGCCTACGCCCTCCGCGTCGAGGTGACGGAACCGTCCGCAGGCGGCGTGCCGGTCACCCGCGTTCTGACGTACTCGGGGGACACCGACTCGTGTGCCGGGCTGGAGGAAGCCGCAAAGGACGCCGACCTCTTCCTGTGCGAGGCCGCCTTCGAGGAAGGCCGCGACGACGACATCAAGGACGTGCACCTGACGGGTAAACGCGCCGGCGAGGCTGCCGCCGCGGCAGGGGCGCGCCGGCTGCTCCTGACCCACATTCCGGTGTGGACGTCGCAGACCAAAGTCATGGCCGAGGCCAAACCCGTGTTCAGGGGCGACGTCGCCGTGGCCGTGGCCGGAGTCCATTACACCGTCTGAGGCCCAACTAAGTAGCAGCAGGTGTCGTTTTGAAGGCTCAGAACGACACCTGCTGCTACCTACTTGGGTGGAACGCGTCCTGGCCGGGGCTGTGCGATCGCTAAGCTTGCAACATGACTTCTGAAGCAATTGCAACCCCCGTCATTCGTGCCGACGGCCGTACCCCTGATCAGCTCCGCCCGATCAGCATCACCCGCGGCTGGTCCAAGCAGGCCGAAGGCTCGGCCCTGATCGAGTTCGGCAACACCCGGGTGCTGTGCACGGCTTCCCTGACCGAAGGCGTGCCGCGCTGGCTCAAGGGCGAGGGCCGCGGCTGGGTCACGGCCGAATACGCCATGCTTCCGCGCGCCACGAACACCCGCTCCGACCGCGAGTCGGTCAAGGGCAAGATCGGCGGCCGCACCCATGAGATTTCCCGGCTGATCGGCCGCTCGCTGAGGTCGATCATCGACACCAAGGCGCTGGGCGAGAACACCATTGTGCTGGACTGCGATGTTTTGCAGGCCGACGGCGGAACCCGCACCGCCGCCATCACCGGCGCCTATGTGGCGCTTGCCGAAGCCATCCGCTTTGCGCGCGAAAACAAGATCATCTCCAAGAATGCACAGCCCCTCATCGACACGATCGCTGCCGTGTCCGTCGGCATCATCGACGGCATCCCCATGCTGGACCTGCCGTACGTCGAAGATGTCCGCGCCGAGACCGACATGAACGTCGTGGTCACCGGGTCAGGCAAATTCGTGGAAGTCCAGGGCACGGCCGAGGGCGCCCCGTTCGACCGCGACGAGTTGAACCAGCTCCTGGACCTTGCCCTGCTGGGTACGGAGCAGCTCGCGGCCATCCAGCGCGAAACGCTGGCGGAGGCCCCGTGACGGACTCCGCCGGGCAACTGGCGGACCCCGCCGGTCCGGTGCTGGTGCTCGCGACCCACAACAAGGGCAAGCTCCGCGAACTGCGTGAGCTGCTGCGCGGGCAGGTGCCGGGGCTCGACGTCGACACCCAGGTCGTGGACGCCGGCGCCGTCGGTGCCCCGGACGTCGTCGAGACCGGCGTGACGTTCGCGGAGAACTCCCTGCTGAAGGCCCGGGCCGTGGCCGAGGCCACCGGCCTGGTGGCCATTGCCGATGATTCGGGCCTGTCGGTGGACGTCCTCGGCGGGGCGCCAGGGATCTTTTCGGCCCGGTGGAGCGGCCGCCACGGTGACGATGCCGCCAACCTTCGGCTCCTGCTGGACCAGCTGTCCGACGTCCCCGACGAGTACCGCGGCGCCGCTTTCGTCTGCGCCGCCGCGCTCGCGGTGCCGGGGGCGGCAGCGGACAGCGGACGCGAAGTGGTGGAGTACGGCCAGCTCGAAGGATCGCTGCTGCGCGAACCGCGGGGCCAAGGCGGCTTCGGCTATGATCCGGTGCTTCAGCCAAGCGGCCTGGACCGCAGCTGCGCCGAATTGAGCCCCGAGGAAAAGAATGCCATCAGCCACCGGGGCCAGGCGTTCAGGGCCTTGCTGCCGGCCATCGTTGAGGCGTTGGCCGACCACCGCACGCGGAGCCGGTCCTAGCCGTCAGATTAACGACGGAAGGCGCCCCGCAGTGCGGGGCGCCTTCGCTCGTTCCGTGCTACATGTTCGTCTTGCGCTCGTCCTGGGGTTCGTGTTCTTCGATGAACTCATCCACCGCGTCCGTGCCGAAGTGCGCCGCCTGGCGCTTGGCGGACAGCCCGCGGAGTACTTCGATGCCGATGGGGATCACGGAGACCAGCACGATGATGATGAAGATGATGTCCAGGTTGTCGCGGACCCACGGCACGCGGTCGCCCAGCAGGTAGCCGAGCAGCGTGACGCCGCCGCCCCAGAGCGCGGCGCCGATGACGTTGAAGAGGAAGAACTTGCGTTTGCTCATCTGCGCGACGCCCACGATCACCGGCACGAACGTGCGGATGATGGGAACGAAACGGGCCAGGATCAGCGCCTTGCCGCCGTGCTTTTCGAAGAAGGCGTGCGCACTTTCGACGTTTTCACGCTTGAACAGCTTGGAGTCCGGCTTGTTGAAGATGGCCGGGCCGGCCTTGGAACCGATGAAATAGCCGGTCTGGTTGCCGACGATGGCCGCAACGATGATCAGGGCCGCGAACAGCCAGATGTTGAACTTGATGGTGTCCGTGGCCACCAGGAGGCCGGCAGTGAACAGCATGGAGTCGCCGGGGAGGAAGAAGCCGATCAGCAGGCCCGTCTCGGCGAAGATGATGCCGCAGACCAGCAGCACCACCCAGGGGGCCAGCGCCGGATCTGCCAGGAAGATCTGGGGGTTGAGCCAGTCGGGGAGGAACGAGGCCAGGTGCGGCTGCACCGGTCCCGCACCCCCGAGGGTGGACACGGCAAAGTCACTCATCGCATGTAGGTTCACCCTCCAAGGTTACTGGACCCCCGGTGCCGGGCCTTCCCCGCAGGGACGTTGCGTGACCATCGACACCCGCGACAAACCGGGCCGGCGTGCCGGGCCGCGGGCCGGCCGGCGGTAAAGTTTGAGCCGTGGGTTTGGACTTTACGGCGATCGACTTCGAGACAGCCAACGGCTTCCGCGGTTCGCCGTGCGCCGTTGGGCTCAGCAAGGTCCGCGGCGGCGTGGTGGTGGAGGAAGCGTCCTGGCTCATGCGCCCGCCCGAAAACCACGACCGTTTCGATTACCACAATGTGCGGATCCACGGCATCAGGGCCGAGGATGTGGCCGGCCTGCCGCGCTTCGGCGAACTCTTCCCGGAGATCGGTGCCTTCATTGGCGGCGATGTCCTGGCTGCCCACAACGCGGCCTTCGACCTGGGCGTCATCCGGTCCGGGCTGGAAGTGTCCGGGCTGCCCGGCCCTGCCTACGACTACGTGTGTACGGTCATGCTTTCCCGCCGGTGCTATTCCCTGGTGTCCAACTCGCTGCCCTATGCGGCGGAGGAAGCCGGCGTTCCGCTGGTCAACCACCACGACGCAGCTGAGGATGCCAGGGCGTGCGCGGGAATCCTCATTGACATTGCCCGGCGCAACAGCGCCGGCAGCATTGCGGAACTCTTCCTGTCCCTGGGACTTGAGCTCCCGCATCAACAGGCCTTCGATCCCGCCCGTGACGGCCTGTCCAAGGCCACGCTGACTGCCCTCGGGGCAGCCGGCGGCACCGGAACAGCCGCGGCGCGGCCGTTCAAATCCGGCTGGCCCGAGGAAGGGGCCAACCCCGTGCCGAATTCCGACGCCGAACCCGGCCACCCGCTGTTCGGGCAGACGGTCGTGTTCACGGGGGAGCTTGCCATGCCCCGGCCCGAGGCCAAGGTCCTGTCGGCCGAATACGGCGCGCAGCCCGAAAGCAGGGTGACCGGACGGACCACGGTGCTGGTGGTTGGCGACGGCTTTGTGGCCTCGGATCTCCGCTCCGGCCGCCTGACCGGCAAAGCCCGGCGGGTCCTGGAACTCCACGAGCGCGGGCAGGCCATCGAGGTGCTGTCCGAAGGTGAGTTCCTGCAGATGGTGGGCGGGCAGGTTCCGGCAGCCGCCGCCTTGATCTAGCCGGCGGTCATACGGCGCAACAATCCTTCCGGTGCCGGAGGCGGGCTCCTAGCCTTGCACCATGGGCAAACTCCAGATCGACTCCCCGGCCGACGCCGTTCCTACCACTGCCACGGCGGCAGGCGGGCGCACCGGCCTCGACTGGCGCACGGTGTTCGCATTCCCGAACCCGGTCAACGAGTATGCGGCCAGGATCACCGCTGCCCTGGTGGTCGTCGTTGCGGCCGCCACGCTGTTGACCGGCTGGGGCTGGGGACTTGCCCTCATCGCCGCCGGCTTCTGGCTGCGCGTGCTGTTCGGTCCCAGGATTTCACCGCTGGCCCAGCTCTCCGTCAAGGTCCTGGCGCCGCGTCTGGGCCGGGCCAAGCTGGTGCCCGGTCCGCCCAAGCGGTTCGCCCAGGGCATTGGTGCAGGCATGTCAACCGCCGCAGCCCTGCTGCTCGCGGCCGGCCTGGCTCCCGCCGCCTGGACGCTCCTGGCCGTCCTTATCGTGGCAGCCTCGCTGGAAGCATTCGCAGGGTTCTGCCTGGGCTGCGCGATCTTCGGCTTCCTGCAGCGCCGGGGACTCATTCCGGCGGACATCTGCGAAGCCTGCAACAACATCTCCCTGAAGCGGCCCTGACTCAGGCGATGGTCACCGAGACCAGCTGCCCGGCCATCCCGCGGATGACCTCCGGGGCCTCCAGCGACTCCAGCCAAGCGGCAGGCAGGCACTCCTCGCCGTAGAAGGCGCCCAGGATGTTGCCGGCGATGGAGCCGGTGGAGTCGCTGTCTCCGCTGTGGTTCACGGCCAGCGCAATGGCCTCACGGAAATGCGCCTCGATGCCTGCACGGGAAACGCCGCCGGCAGTCCCCGCTGCGGTGTCGCCGTCAATATCCCCTGCCGGGGCTGTGGCCAGCACCGCATACAGGGCGACGGCGAGGGCTTCCTCGGCCACCCAGCCTTCCCCGAGCTCCCGGACCAGGTCTTCGGGGCCGAGGCGGTCTGCGGCGGCCGGCTCCTGCCGGGAAACCGCCGCGAGGTGGACGGACCGTTCCAGCCGGTCGATGAGTGCCGGCTCGGCGTCGTCCCGTCCACGGGCATCGTCGAGCACGTAGTCGGCCGCTTCCGTGAGACTTTGGCCACCCATGAGGGCGTGGATCAGGAGGCTGAAAGTTCCAGCACTCTGCCGCGCCGAACGGTGGCCGTGCGTCAACGACGCCGCGTCGGAGCTCAGCTTGTACACCGCCTCCGCCGGAATGTGCGGGATGAGGCCGAACGGCGCAGAGCGCATCACCGTGCCGCATCCCTTCGAATCGGGATTGACCGGGCGGTAAATGGTCCCCATTTCGCCGGAGGCCAGGCCGCTGAGGCAGGCATTCCCGGGCGCCCGACGGTGCTTCAGGGCTTCCTGTCCGTCGATCCAGCGCGGCTGCGGGGCTGGAGCCGAGGACGGCACCGGCACCCCTTGCGTTGCCAGCCAGCGAAGGTAGGCGAGCCACACGCAGGCGTTGGCATCGGCGGCCGTGCCCTCATTTGCCCACTCCAGTGCCTCGACGAGGCCGTCAACCGTGTACAGCGTCATCTGCGTGTCGTCCGAGAAGTGGCTGCCGGCGTCGAGCGCTGAAAAATCCTGGAGTCCCGCCGGACCGAAGCGGCTCCGGATAGTGGAAATATCATCGAATTCCACGGCGTAGCCGAGGGAATCGCCCAGTGCGCCGCCCAGCAGGCAGCCATGGATCCGGGACTGGGGCGTCGGCGCCGTCAGGCGGGAATGTTCAGTGCTCATATCTGTAAATTTACCCCGGAGACGGCATCCGGATTCCCCGGGAAGCACGTAGCGCAGTCGTCGTGGCGGTGCGTCGACCGCTAAGCTCGAATCCAGCAAGCGTCCAGACTCGGTTGGCAGAATACGTCGGACAGTACATTGCCGGGCGCACCGCCGCCCGCACGCGCACCGGGATCACCGGCCGCGCATCGAAGCAAAGGATTTCCACACCATGACCGCCCCTGTGCCTGCACGCCCGACTCCAAGTTCCGATTTGCCTGCCGCTCCGGAGGCTTTCAAACCGGGCCTGGTTGCACGCCTGTCAGCGGAGGCCTTTGGCACCCTGTTCCTGGTGATCGCAGGCCTGGGAGTTCCGCTGTTCACGATTCCGCAGTCGAACCCGCTGTCCGCCTCGCTGGCCGCCGGCCTTGCCGTCACCGCGGCCATGCTCGCCTTCGCGTACATCTCCGGCGGACATTTCAACCCGGCAGTAACCCTGGGCAACGCCATCGCCGGCCGCATCCGCCTGCCGGAAGCCGCGGCCTACCTCGGAGCGCAGCTGGTCGGCGCAGTGGCCGGAGCGCTCGCACTGTTCGGAATCCTGCGGACTGTTCCCAAGATCGAAGACACCCGGGCAGCCTTTGACACCGTGACCGCCGGCTTTGGCGAGCATTCCATCATCCAGGCGCCCATGGCCGGCGTCCTGCTCGTGGAGGTCCTGGGCGCCGCCATCCTGGTGGCCGTCTTCCTGGGCACCACGGCTGCACGCAACACCAGCAAGGCCGCCGCGCCCTTCGCCGTGGGCCTTACGCTCGCCGTCCTGCTGCAGCTGGGCCAGGCAGTGGGCAACACGCCGTTCAACCCGGCACGGGCAACCGCCTCGGCCATTTTCAGCAACTCCTGGTCCCTTGAACAGCTGTGGCTCTTCTGGGTAGCCCCGCTGGTGGGCGCCGCCATCGCAGGGCTCGTGTTCCGCGGGTTTGCCGAGGCCCCGGCTGCTGCGCCGGCCCGCGCGCACGACGCTGGCGACGATGTGGACGACGACGAACTGGTCACCAACGACGACGATCTCGACGACGACGATGCCACCGGCGGTGCCGCTGACAGTGCTTCAGGCAGTGCTTCAGACAGTGCAGCCGGCGCCGTTGACGACGACGCCCGCGACTTCTTTGACGGCAAGCGCGGACGGTAGTTGCCCGGCCAAGCCGTGTCTGTGCCGCAAAACTGTCGGTACCCGCGGATAGCTTAAGAACATGCGGTTATTGCACACTTCCGATTGGCACCTGGGCCGGTCCTTCCACGGCGTCGGCATGCTGGACGCCCAGCAGGACTTCATTGACCAGCTGGTCGAATTCGTCAGCACGGAGAAAGTGGACGTCGTCCTGATTGCCGGAGATGTCTACGATCGCGCCCTGCCCGGCGTCGACGTGGTCCGGCTCCTGGATGATGCCCTGGTCCGCCTGACGGACGCCGGAGCGCAGGTGGTTCTCACCAGCGGAAACCACGATTCCGCCATCCGCCTGGGTTTCGCGTCGCGGCTCCTGGAACGCGGGGGAGTGCACCTGCGTACACGGCTCGCCGAACTCGACGTGCCGGTGCTGTTTCCGCTGGATACGGCGGAGGACGGTCCGCTGCTGGCCATTTACGGCATTCCGTGGCTGGAGCCGAGGCTGGTCGCCGAGCAGCTGGGCGTTGAGCCCGCCAGCCACTTCGAAGTGACGCGCGCGGCCACGGCAAAGATCCGGGCCGATGTGGCCACCCGTGCCAGCGGAAGGACCGTGCATTCCGTCGTGCTGGCCCATACGTTCGCGAGCGGCGGGATCAGCTCGGACAGTGAACGGGACCTGAGCATCGGTGGAGTCGGGGCGGTCCCCCTGGATCTCTTCGACGGTTTTGGCTACACCGCGCTCGGGCACCTGCACGGCAGGCAGTCGCTGTCGCCGACCGTGCGCTACTCCGGTTCACCCCTTGCCTATTCCTTCTCAGAGGCGAAGCACCGAAAAGGCGGCTGGCTGGTCGAAGTGGATGCCACCGGTATCACCGACGTCAGGGAGGTCCGATGGGACGCGCCGCGCGCGCTCGCGGTGCTGCGGGGCACGCTGGACCACCTCCTCACGGCCGAGGAGCACGCCTGGGCCGAGACCGCGTATTGCCAGATCACCTTGACGGATCCCCAGCGCCCCGCCCAGGCCATGGACAAACTGCGCGCCCGCTTTCCGGACACCCTGGTCCTCGGTTTCGATCCCGAAGGCGCCACGGCCGCCACCACGACGAGTTACAGCTCCAGGCTCGCCGCGGCGGATGACGATCTGTCCATCTGCTGCGGGTTCCTGGAGCATGTTCGGGGCCGCAGCACCGATGAGTCAGAAGCGGCTGTCCTCGCGGAAGCGCTCGAAGCCGTGCGTCTGGGGGAGATGTCACGATGAGGATCCACCGCCTGGAAATCTCCGCCTTCGGCCCTTTCGCCGGCACGGAGCACATCGACTTTGACCGGCTCAGCACTCATGGACTTTTCCTGCTGAACGGCGCAACCGGCGCCGGCAAGACCAGCGTGCTGGATGCCATCTGCTTTGCCTTGTACGGGTCGGTGCCGGGCGCACGCCAGGACGGAAAGCGACTCCGCAGCGACCACGCGGATGCCGCCGCCGAACCGCGGGTCACCTGCGAGTTTTCTGCCAAAGGCCGGCGCTTTGAAGTCTCCAGGATCCCTGCATGGAACCGGCCCAGCGCCAGGGGCAAAAACGGATTTACGGAGCAGAAGGCCAACACGCTGCTGCGGGAACGCGTTGACGGGCAATGGATAGAAAAGTCCGGCCGGAACGATGAGGCCGGAGCGGAAATCAGTTCAGTGCTGGGCATGGACCGGGAGCAGTTCACCCGGGTGGTCATGCTGCCCCAGGGGGACTTCGCTGCATTCCTCCGGTCAAAGCCCTCCGACCGGCTGGAACTGCTTCAAAGCCTCTTCGGCACGCAGCGGTTCGAAGCCGTCGAACAGGAACTGGTGCGTCAGGCGGCAGAGGCCCGCACGGAGGTGGCCGGCCTCAACACCCAGTTGGACCTGCTGCTGGCACAGGCCCGGGCTGAGGCGGCCCCGTCCGACGAGGATCTGCAGGACACCCCGCCCGTGCCGGACGGCGCCGATCACCTTCTTGCCTGGCTGCAGGATACCGCCGCCGCCAGGGCCGGGACATTGCAGGCCGAAGCGGACCAGGCCGCGGCAGCGCGCGCCGGCGCCGCCCGGCGCCTTGAGTCCGCGGCCGCACGTGCTGCCCGACAGGCAAAACTCGCCGCCGCGGAACTGCGGAAATCGGCCGCAGACGCCGCAGCCCCTGAACTCAGTGAAAAGGCCCGGCAGCTTGGCCTCCACCGCAAGGCCGAAGTGCTCGGCGGCCAACTGCAGGCCGTCGACAAAGCCGGGGACGCCGAAGAACGTGCATCCCGCGCCATGGCCGCCGCCGCCACCGAATTGAACGCCGCGGTTCTCGTGGACCCCGAGCTTGCCGCCCTGTCCGACGGAGCGGGCGCCACCACAAGCCGCCACGCCGGCGGCAGTGAAGGCGGACCCTACTTCGAAGCCGCAGTCCTGCGCAGCGAACTCAGCCGCCTGCGCTCCCTCCGCGCCGTGCTCGAGGAACGGCTGCCGGACGAAGCCAGGCTGTCCGGGCTGGCAGCCCGTAGCACAGAGCTTCGCAGCACCCTGGAACAGTTGAGGGAGGGACGGCGCGCCGGCGCCGTGGCCCTTGAGGCGCTGCGCGCGGAAACAGCCGGGCTGCTGGCTGGCGTGGCGCCCCTCGAGGAGCTGGCTGCCGAAGCCCAGCTGCGGACCAAGGAAGCCGCCGCCGCAGAGGAACTCGTGGCCGTCGTCGGCCGGTACGCCACAGCGGCGCGGCTATGTTCGGGCGTTGACGAACGGCACCGTGTTGCCCGGGACGATCAGCAAAACCACCGCCAGCGGTGGCTGGATCTGCGGGAAGAGCGGCTCGCCAACGCGGCTGCCGAGCTCGCTTCCCAGCTCAGGCCGGACACACCGTGCCCGGTGTGCGGCAGCCCCGCGCACCCCTCGCCGGCGCCCGCGGCCACGGCCGCGCTGGCCATCGCTGAAGCGGAACAGGCAGCCCAGGACGCTTGTGAGTCGGCAGAAGCTGTCCTCGCAACGCTGGACCAGGAGCTTGCCGAAGCCCGGCAGCAGGTCGCAATCCTGGCGGCACAGGGCGGCGACACCCCGCCGGAGGATGCCCGCACCGAAGCCGTCCTGGCGAAAGAACGTGCGCGCGAGGCCGTCCAGGCGGCAGCGGAACTCGTGGCCAGCCGTGAGCGGCTGGCGGATCTGGACGAACAGGTCGCAGCCGCCGAATCCAAGCAGGCGGCCGCTGAGTCCAGCATTGCGACGACGGAGTCCACCCGCACGGCGGTCCTCGAACAGGAAGCTGCGCTGGAGGCTACGCTGCAGAAGCTGCGTGCAGGCTACCCGACCCTTGGCAGCCGGCTCACCTCACTGGATCAGTCCACGGCCCTCCTGGAACGAACAGACGCCGCGCGGACCGGTCTCGAACAGGCCATGCTGCGGACCACGGAGGCCCGCCAGCAGCTGGACCAGGCGCTTCCGGAGTCCGGATTCGCCTCCGCAGAGGCGGCCCGATCAGTCCTGCTCCCGGCCCCTCACGCCGCCACGCTAGAGGCCGCCATCCGGGCGGGCCAGGATGAAGCAGCCCGCGTCGGCGAACTCTTCGCCGGTGAGGAACTCACACAGGCCGCCCGCGAGCTGGCGTCCGACGGCCCGATTGAGCCTGGCGTGCTCGAAGAGCTCCGTGCGGAGGACACCGCTGCGGAACATGCCGCCCGGCAAGCCGTCGTCGCGGCCGGACTCGCGGACAAATCCGTGCAGTCCATCCGGCGGATTGCCGGGGACTACACCCGGCTGGCAGCCTCAGGCCAGGGTCCGCGGGAACGCGCGGCGCTGCTCACCGCGGTGGCCGACGCCGCCCGCGGGGCCGGCGACAACTCCTACCGGATGAGCCTGAACAGCTACGTGCTCGCGGCCAGGCTGGAGCAGGTGGCCGTCGCCGCGTCCGAGCGGCTGGTCGGAATGAGCGATGGCCGGTACACCCTGCAGCACACGGACGCCAAGGCTGCCCGGGGAGCCAAGTCCGGCCTCGGCCTCGAGGTGGTGGACCAGTGGACCGGGCACCGCAGGGATACGTCCACGCTCTCCGGCGGTGAATCGTTCATGGCCTCGCTGGCCCTGGCGCTTGGCCTCGCCGACGTGGTGCAGCAGGAGTCCGGCGGAGTCGACATCGAGACACTCTTCGTGGACGAGGGCTTCGGCAGCCTGGACGAGCAGGCACTGGAACAGGTCATGGACGCTTTGGAGGGATTGCGCGACGGCGGCCGGGTGGTCGGCCTGGTGAGCCACGTGCCGGAAATGAAGCAGCGCATCAGCACCCAGCTCCAGGTGGTCAAGGGGCGGAACGGCTCCACGCTGCACATTTCCGACGACGCCCTGGTCTGAGCCCCAGTGGCCTGAGTCTCGGGCCCGGCGCGGCGGTTCCATGCTCCACCAGTCCACGCTCCACCGGCCGGGCCCGGCGTTCCGGAGCCTCGGCTACACTTTAAGGGTTACCGGGTCGCGCGCATCGGGAGGAGGGACGATGCGCATCTTTGAGCGAACCCGGAATAATGACCACTTCAATGTTTTCGCAGGCATCCACCGCACCTTCCCCTGCTACCACTGCAGCTGCCAGTGCAGCCGAAGCCGCAGCGCACCCCGCACCCCACGCCAAGCAGGATCTCCCGCGTGCCCATTCGAGCCGGGGTGGCCGGTACGCCCGGCTTCCGCTGCTGGCCGGCAAGGGCTTCATCCCGCTGGGACTCTTCGCCCGACTTCCCCTCGCCATGCTGACCGTTGGCGCCCTGACCCTGGTTACGGCCGTCACGGGCTCGTACGCGGTCGGCGGAGCGGCAGCCGGGGCCGTGGGAATCGGATCCGCACTGGGAGCACCAGTGCTCGGGGCCTGGGCAGACCGGCTCGGCCAGCGGCCGGCGCTGTTGGTTGCTGCAGTCTTTAACACGGCCGCTGTGGTGGCCCTGATCCTTACCGCATACCTGGTTCCGTCCGGCCAGGATCTGGCCGCGGCTGTACCGGCCCTCGTCGCGGCTTTCGTTGCCGGAGCCAGCTGCCCCCAGGTGGGCCCGCTGGCCCGGGTCCGCTGGATGGCCCTGACCGCCCGGGGCAGCACGGCCAGGAATGCAAAGGACCTGGACGCGGCACTGTCCTACGAAAGCACCGCGGATGAACTGACGTTCGTCCTCGGCCCCGCGTTGGTGGGCATCCTTGCGAGCCTGGTCGCTCCGTGGCTTCCGCTTGCCCTCGCCGCGGCCCTGACACTCACCTTGGTGCCCGCATTCGCCGTCCACCGCACACACCTGGCCGTACCGCTGAGCGTGCGCCGGCGCCGTCCCGTCGCAGGCCCCGGGACAGCCAGCGCCCGCGGGAATGGCATGGCAGCCGTTGCCCTGCCATTCCTGGCCATGGTGTGCATGGGAACTTTCTTTGGTTCCACCCAGACGGGCCTGAGCTCCTTCTCCGCAAGCTTTGCCACGGCCGAACTTGCCGGGCTGCTGTACGCGGTCATGGGGCTGAGCTCGGCTGCCGCGGCGCTGAGCGTTGCCTACTGGCCGACGCGCTTTACCCTGTCGGCACGGTGGATGGTGAGTGCCGTGCTCATGGCCTGCCTCGCGGTGCTCCTACTGGTGCCTGCTTCGGCGTTCTCCATGGTGCTGGTGCTGCTCGTCCTCGGACTGCCGGTGGGCCCGCTGATGGTCACCGTATTCGCTATCGGCGGCGTTGTGGCCCCGGCCGGGCGGCTGGGAACCGTCATGACAGCCCTCGCCAGCGGCATTGTCGCCGGCACGGCGCTGGGGTCCTCCGTTGCCGGTCAGCTGGCGCAGCACCAAGGGTATTCGGCGGCATTCCTCGTGCCGGTATGCGCCGCAGCGGCGCTGTTCCTGCTGGGGGCGGCCGCCGCCGTCGTCCTCCGAAACGGCAAGGCCCGCCGCGGAACCCAACTGGCCGGCAGCCGCTAACCAGCGGCACGCCGGCGCCTTAGAGCAGCTGCTTTTCGATGCGCGCGGCGCTGGACATCAGGGCGGCCGCCACTTCGGCCGGGTCCTGCGTTGAGCGGATGTAGACGACGGCGACCGAGGCCGGGCGGCCGCCCGGCACGTTGATGGGGGCCGCCAGCGAGGAAACCCCCGCAATGACTTCATCGTGGCTGGCCGCATAGCCGCGTTTCCGGGCCTCGGCCGCCTCGGGCCGGTAGGGGATGTCCGACGCCAGCAGGTTCCAGCCCTGCTCCGTGAGGGCGGACTGGATGGCGATCCCCGGGGCGCCGGCGCTGATCGGGTGCCGTGAACCGGGGTGCTGGACCACGGTGGCCGCCGAGTGCCGGGGCTCCACCGTCACCAGGGTGATGCAGTCCTGGTGGTCCCACACCGCGACGAAGGCCGTCATGTTCAGGGTGTTGGCAAGCTGCGTGAGCTCAGGCAATGCGGCTGACTGCAGATTGCGCGAGACGCCGCGCGCCAGGACGGCCAGTCCGGGGCCGGGCTGGACCTTGCCGGAGTCGTCCCGGACCAGCAGGGAGTGGTCCTCCAGTGTGCGCAGGATGCGGTAGGCCACGGAACGGTGGACCCCCATCGCATCGGCAAGTTCGGCAATGGTGAGCGGCTGCTCTGCTTCCGCGAGAATTTCCAGCGCGCGTATCCCGCGCGAGAGGGTCTGCGACGGGGAAGCCTGGGCGGTCGCGGCCTGTGTGCCGCCGCCGGCAGTCTGAGTCATGCTGTCCATCCTAGGCCGGGTTCCGGGGCGCTCCACCCGGAGGGTCTTGTGTTGCGCCCCACTTTGGGTTAGCGTTCCATATGGGAACTATATGTTCAACTATAGAACAGTTGGGTCGTCGAGATCGACTATAGAGCGGACAATCCAAGGGATCAATGATGATTTCCACACCACGTCCGGGAGAGGCCTCCGAAGTTGCGGGCAGGACGTCTACGCCGAAGGACCACCATTTCCGCGGGAGCCTCGGCAGGTTTGCCACCGGCGTCGCGATCGTGACCTTCGACGGCGCCACCAAGCGCCACGGCATCACCGTGAACTCGTTTACGTCCGTGTCCATGGAGCCGCCCCTGGTCCTGGTCAGCATTGCCCGGACCGCCAAGGCGCACGATGAGCTTGCCGGCCGTCCGTTCACGGTGAACATCCTGGGGGCCGAGCAGCGGCACCTCGCCACGCATTTCGCCGGCCGCCCCGGGTACGAGCCCCGGTGGGTGGAGGGTGCCACGGCGCCGCGCCTCGCCGGGGTCCTGGCGTACTTCGAGTGCAGGCCCTGGGCTGCCTACGACGGCGGCGACCACACCCTGTATCTCGGCGAGGTGGCGGACTTCGACTACCGCCACGGCGACGCCCTGGCGTTTGCCAACGGCACCTACACCACCATCCCGGACCGGGAGCTGGGCATGGAGGACCTCCTCTAGTCCGGCACCCCTATCCGAACAAACCCGCTGCAGCTCAACGAGGACTGGAGGAAGAAAAATGGGTATCCGCACCGGCCGGCAGTACCTGGACAAGCTCAACGCCATGAAGCCCCATGTGGTGATCGACGGGGAGGTGGTCAGTGAAAAGGTCGCTGAGCATCCGGCGTTCCGCAACGTGGCCAGGTCCTACGCGAAGCTCTTCGACATGCAGCACGACCCCGCGTACCAGGAGGCGCTGACATACACCTCGCCCTCCACCGGCGACCTGGTGAACGCGTCCTTCCTGGTTCCCCGGACCATCGAGGACCTGCAGCGCCGGCGCCGGGCCATTTCCACCTGGGCCGAGTCCTCCAACGGCTTCCTGGGCCGCTCGGGGGACTATATGAACTCATCCCTGACGGCGCTCAGTACCGCGGAGAAATGGTTCTCGCAGGCCGACCCCAAGTTCGGCGAAAACATCCGCAACTACTACGAGTGGGCGCGGGAAAATGACGTCCTGGCCACGCACACGCTCATCCCGCCGCAGGTCAACCGCTCCGTCTCGGGCTCAGAGCAGATGGGCGGACAGTTGTCGGCCCACATCGTCGAGGAGCGGGACGGCGGCATTGTGATCAGCGGTGCCCGGATGCTGGCCACGATCGCGCCCATTGCCGACGAACTCCTGGTGTTCCCGTCCACCGTGCTGCGGGGCACCCCGGAGGACGCCCCGTATTCCTACGCGTTCGCCATCCCCAACGATGCTCCGGGCCTGCGGTACCTCTGCCGCACCTCGCTGTACAACGGCGGCAGTACCCATGACGAGCCCCTGGCCTCGCGCTACGAGGAAATGGACGCGGTGGCCATCTTCGACAACGTATTCGTGCCGGGCGAACGGATCTTCATGCTCGGCCACCCGGAGCTCTGCAACAGCTTCTACACGGAGACCGGTGCGGGCGCCCTCATGACACACCAGGTGGTCACCCGGACCATCGCCAAGAGCGAGTTCTTCCTCGGCCTGGCGTCGGAGCTGGCCGAGTCCATCGGGATCGACGGCTTCCAGCACATCCAGGAGGACATCGCCGAACTGATCATCGACGTCGAAATCGGCAAGGCCCTGGTTCGCGCATCGGAAGCTGACGCCGGCCTCAACGACGCGGGCGTGATGCTGCCCAAGTGGACCACGCTCAATGCCGCCCGGAACTGGTACCCCAAAATCGCCCAGCGCTTCCCGCAGATCATCCGGAAGTTCTCCGCATCCGGGCTGATGGCGCTGCCGGGTGAGGCCGATGTCAACAGCGGGGCCAGGGCGGACATCGACATGTACCTGCAGGGTAAGACCCTCACCGGCCCCGAGCGGGTCCGCCTGTTCAAGCTGGCCTTTGATGCCTCCATCTCAGGGTTTTCGGGCCGGCAGTCCCTCTATGAGTACTTTTTCTTCGGTGATCCCGTCCGGATGGCCGGTGCCCTCGTCAACAGCTATGACCGCGAACCGGTCCGGGCCAGGGTCCGTGAATTCCTGAGCAGGCCGGACTGACCGTCCGGCCCGCCGGGTCCATGTTGCCGCCGCCCACGAGCCCGGCGTCCATGTTGGCCCAAAAGTCCTAGTGCGCTTTGTCACACATTCGAGTATCCTCATACCAACTGACCGTTCGATCGGTAATTCGCTCGGCGTCAATCCACATTCGGCAGTAGCACTACCAGGCGCTGCCCACAGCCACGGAGTTCCAATGACCGCAACTTCACACGTCGATTCAGAGGCGGGTCCCAGCAGCAAGCATGAGGAACGCAAAGTCCTCGCAGGGACGCTGGTCGGTACCACCATCGAGTGGTACGACTTCTTCATCTTCGCCCAGCTGACGGCAACGCTGCTGTCCCCGCTGTTCCTGACCCCGCTGCAGCAGTCCAACCCCGGCCTTGCGCAGATTCTTTCCTTCGCGCTGATCGGCATCAGCTTCCTGTTCCGTCCGCTCGGCGCCGTTATCGCGGGCCACCTGGGCGACCGCCTGGGCCGCAAGGCCATGCTGGTCTTCACCCTCATCATGATGGGTGCGGCCACCGCCCTGATCGGTATGCTGCCGACGTATGCCCAGATCGGTGTCTGGGCTCCGATCCTCCTGATCACCCTCCGCATCATCCAGGGCTTCTCCGCCGGTGGCGAATGGGGCGGCGCGGCGCTGATGGCCGTGGAGCACGCTCCCAAGAGCAAGCGCGGCCTGTTTGGCGCCTACCCGCAGATCGGCGTTCCCGTCGGCATGATCCTGGCCACGGGCCTGCTGTACTTCCTGAACACCAGCATGTCCAAGGAAGACTTCGCGGCCTGGGGCTGGCGTGTGCCGTTCCTGCTGTCCATCGTGCTGATCGTGGTGGGCTACCTGATCCGCCGCGCGGTGGCTGAAAGCCCGGTCTTCAAGGAAATGATCGAGCGCAAGGAAAAGGCCAAGGCTCCGCTGGGACAGCTGATCAAGTCCCACAAGAAGTCCGTGCTCTACTCCACCATGATCTTCATCGGCAACAACGCGGCGGGCTACCTGCTGATCGCCTTCTTCATCTCCTATGCCACAAAGACTCTGAAGATGCCGGTCGCCGAGATCCTGCTGGCCACCACCCTGGCTTCGTTCGGCTGGCTGATCTTCACGCTCGTAGGCGGCTGGCTCTCCGACAAGATCGGCCGGGTCAAGACGTTCCTGATCGGCTACGGCATTGTGTTCGCCTGGATGATCCCGATGTTTGCCCTGATCGACACGAAGAACATCATGCTGTACGGCGTGGCGCTCTTTGTGCTCACCGTCGGCCTCGGGCTGTCCTACGGCCCGATGTCCGCCATGTACGCCGAAATGTTCCCCGCCAACGTGCGCTACTCGGGCATTTCCATCGGCTACGCATTCGGTGCCATCCTGGGCGGTGCGTTCGCGGCCACCATCGCCGAGTCGCTGATGCAGAGCACCAAGTGGACCGGCTCCATCGGCATCTACATCATGATCCTGTGCGTGATTTCCGCAGTCGGTGTTCTCCTGGCCGGCGAAACCAAGGGCCGCCCGCTGGGCGTCAGCAGCCACCACTAGGCGGCAGGCTGACAGTGCAGCCTTCCTGACAGTGCAGCCTTCCTGACAAGCACGACGGCGGGCGCGGACCACTTCGGTCCGCGCCCGCCTTTTTGTGCCTGGAACTAAACCCCGAGGAACTCCGTTGCAGCCTGCTTGAACGTCCTGCTGGTGATCACATTGCTGTGGTTGCGGCCGGGAATCAGCAGCTGCTCCACGAGCGCCCCTGATTTGGCACCCAGTTCGGCGAGCTCGGGCATGGTCGCGGCGCGGTCGTCCTTTTCCCCGGCCACGAGCAGCATGGGCATGTGGGGAATGGCTTCGGCCGGGTCGAAGGGTTCCCCCTTGATTGCCTCCACGAGCGACAACAGCGCAAAGATGTTGTTGCTGGGCAGCCCCTGGGCCATCTTCAGCAGCCCCGCCGTGGACTCGTCCGCGATGGGCGTGCCGTCCGCCAGGTAGCGCTGTGCGGCCACCAGGTCAAAGGCCGCCAGCGGATCGGCAATGTTGGGGCCGCCGAGCACCAGGCGGTGAACGAGCTCCGGCTGCGTGGCGCCGAATTCCCAGGCGAGCCGGGACCCCAGGGAGTAGCCGACCACGTCGAGCCCGCTGGCGGGGTCGCCGTCCCGCAACGGGCGGACGCCGGCGTCGAACGCCACCTGCAGGAGGTCCGCGCGGATCCGGCTGGGGCTGTACGAGTCCATGTCTTCCGGCGCCCCGCTGCGGCCGTGGCCGGGCAGGTCAACGGTGATGACGCGGCGGCCGGCTTCCAACAGGGCGGCCAGCCAGCCGGTGTCCTGCCAGTTGAGCTTGGTGGAGGAGGAGAATCCGTGCAGCAGCAGGACCGGGCGCAACCCGGCGTCGGCTTCCGGCTCGTGCACCTCCACGTAAAGCTGGGGGTCGGTGCCCTCCACGGTGTGGTGGTGCTGCTCGCCGGTGTGCCTGCCGCTCATGGTGTCAGTCCTCATCAAGTACGGCGCTCAGGCGGACCCGGCGCTTTGGTGCCTCTTCCTTCGGGACCGTGCCCACGATGCCGGCAGTGTGGTCCGGCACCTCAAACACAATCAGGGGCTCGCCGACATTGATCTTGTCACCGGGCCCGCCGTGGATACGCACCACTTTACCTGCCTGCGGACTGGGCAGTTCAACAGCGGATTTGGTGGTTTCCACTTCGACCAGCGGCTGGTTGCGCTCCACCTGGTCGCCCGGGGAAACCAGCCATTCCAGCACAGTTGCCTCGATCAGGCCCTCGCCGAGGTCGGGGAGCGGGAAGGAAATTTCAGCCACGTTTGTACTCCAATACTCGCTGGATGCCGAAGAGGATCCGGTCAATGTTCGGGATGTATTCATCTTCCAGATCGCCCGAGGGATACGGCACGTCGAAGCCGGTGACGCGCTCCACGGGGGCCTTGAGCGTGTCGAAGCAGGCCTGCGTGATGAGCTGGGCCACTTCGGCGCCAAGTCCGGAGGTAAGCGGCGCTTCATGGACGACGACGGCGCGCCGCGTCTTCCGTACGGACGCCGCCAGCGCGGCTTCATCGATGGGCTTCAGCCAGCGCAGGTCGAGGACCTCGATGTCGATCCCGTCCTCGGCGGCCAGTTCGGCCACCTGGAGGCAGCGCGCCACCATGGCGCCCCAGGCGACGAGCGTGAGGTGGCGGCCGGCACGCATGACCTTCGCGCCGGCGGGGGAACCGCCGGCGGGGGAGCCTGCCGGGTCCGCTGAGTCGAAGTCGACATCGCCTTTTTGCCAGTAGCGGGACTTCGGTTCCATAAAGACCACCGGATCCGGCCGCGCGGCGGCGTACTTGAGCAGGTGGTAAGCCTCGTGCGGGTTCGACGGCGAGACCACCTTCAGGCCCGGCACGTGCGCGAAGAGCGCCTCGAGGCTTTCGCCGTGGTGTTCTGGGGCGCGGATGCCGCCGAAGCTGGGTACGCGCAGGGTGATGGGCATCGGCATGGTGCCGCGGCTGCGGTAGTTCATCCGGGCAATCTGGCAGACGATCTGGTTGATGGCCGGATAGGCGAAGCCGTCGAACTGGACCTCCGGGATGGGATGGAAGCCGGCCATGGCCAGCCCCACGGACATGCCGAGGATGCCGGACTCGGCGAGGGGGGTATCAAACACCCTGCCGCTGCCGTACTTCGCCTGGAGGCCGTCCGTAACGCGGAACACGCCGCCGAGCCGGCCGCAGTCCTCACCGAAGACCAGCGCTTTCGGGTTCGCGGCGAGCACCTCGGCCAGGGCAAGGTTCAGTGCCTGTTGCATGGACAATTGTTCAACTCCGCGGCGTGGAGTTCCGTCAGCCATGGCGGCCCCGCTTTCAAGGATGGCATTAGACATGTTCGGACTCCTCGCGCCAGTTGGCGGCCTGGGCCTGCAGTGCAGGGGTGGTTTCCTGGAAGACCAGGTCGAACATTTCGGTGCCGGGGCGGGAGCCGAGCGCCTGGATCCCGGCACGGATGTGTTCCTCCTCGGCTTTGGCGGCTGCGAGTGCTTCGGCGAAGAAGGCTTCGTCGGCAACACCGTCGGCGAGCAGCCGCCTCCGGAACCGTTCCAGCGGGTCTTCGCCGGCGTCGTCGCGCTCTTCATTGAGCGACCGGTACCGGCCCGGGTCATCGGAAGTGGAGTGCGGGCCGCGGCGGTAGGTCATGGCCTCGATGAGCACCGGACCGTTGCCGGCACGCGCATGCGCGAAGGCGCGCCGCGTCGCTTCGACCACGGCAACGACGTCGTTCCCGTCGATCCTCAGTGCCGGCATGCCGTAGCCTGCGGCCCGGGCTGCGACGGAGCCGCCGGCTACCTGGCGTTCGGTGGGGACCGAGATGGCCCAGCCGTTGTTCTGGACGAAAAAGACGACTGGAGCCTTCATGACCGCCGCGAAGTTCATCGCCTCGTGGATGTCGCCCTGGGACGACGCGCCGTCGCCGAAGTACGTCATGGCCACGCCGTCCTTCTGATCCAGCGTCTGGCCGTGGGCCCAGCCCACGGCGTGGAGCACCGACCCGCCCACCACGGCCTGGATGGGTGCGAGCCGGGACTGCAGCGGGTCATAGAGCCCGCCGTGCCACGTGGCCTTGTGCGTGGACATATAGGCGACCATGTCCACGCCCATGGCCCTGGCCACACCCATTTCGCGGTAGGTGGGGAAGACAAAATCCCGGGTGGTGTCCACGGCGTAGCCGCTTCCCACCTGCGCGGCCTCCTGGCCAAGTTCCGGGGCATAGCCGGGGATGATCCCCTGGCGCTGCCAGGCGATGGCCGAGGAGTCCAGGTGCCGGACTGCCACCATCAGCGAAAACAGCTCGCGAAGCTGCCCGGCGGTCAGGGGTTCGGAACGTAGTCCCGACAGTTGCCCGGCGTCGCTGCCGCTGAAAGGGGAAGGCAAGGTATCCATGGTTGTGACCCTAGTCACGGGCGAAAGGCCGGGCAATCAGTTCAGGATCCACTGACCAGATTGCGAAAAGCTGCCATGGCATGGGCCGTACCGCATAGCAATTTGCTAAGTGAGCCTGGATTGCTGCACGCAGTCTCCCTGCGGCCATTCCCCAACTGGGTAGCAGCAGGTGTCGTTTTGAGGGCTCAAAACGACACCTGCTGCTACTTACTTGGGCGGAAGCTACCTGGCTTCGCTGCCCTGGCGGGACGCTGTCACCTTGGCGCCGATCTTGCAGGCCGCTGCAATCGCGGCGACCAGGATGATGGTGCTCACCAGCTGGCGGCTGCTCTCGGGGCTGCTGAAACCTACGGCGAAGATCAGGGCCAGCAGGACCAGCCCGAAGATCGTCAGGCCCGGGAAGCCCTTCATCCGGAGCGGAAGCTCGGTGCCCTCACGATCCGCCTTGCGGCGCAGGATCAGCTGGGAGACGAGGGCGGAGCCCCAGACCATCAGGCAGGTTGAGCCCACCAGCTGGAAGAGCGCCGGGAGGATCTGTTCCGGAAAGAGGAGTTCCAGTACGGCGGCGATGAAGCCGAAGGCCACGGAGACGCCCACGGCAACCATGGGCACCCTGGCCTTGTTCAGCTTCGACAGGAAACGCGGGGCTTCCTCGCGCTGGGCCAGCGAATAGATCATGCGGGACGCGCCGTAGAGGTTCGCGTTGAGCGCGGACAGCAGTGCAACGACCGCCACCAGGGTAATGGCCGTGCCGGCTCCCGGAATCCGTGCGGCATCGAGGACGCCGGCGAACGGCGAGGCGAGGGATGCGGAGGTCGCGGGCAGGACGGCGGCAATGACAAAGACCGAGCCGATGTAGAACACCAGGATCCGCCACAGCACCGTACGGATCGCCTGGGCCACACTGTGGCGGGGGTTGTCGGTTTCGGCGGCGGCAACGCTGACGATCTCGGTGCCGCCGAAGGCGAAGATCACCACGAACAGCGCAGTGGCAATTCCGCCGAGGCCGGCGGGGGCGAAGTTTCCGGTGATGTTGCCCAGGCCCGGGCTTGGTGCGTCAGGCAGCAGGCCCAGCAGGAGCGCCGTGCCGATCCCCAGGAACATCAGGATTGCGGCCACCTTGAGGATGGCGAACCAGAACTCGAATTCGCCGAAGTTGTTGACGCCGGCCAGGTTGATGGCGGTGAAGAGGGCCATGAACACCAGGGAGAGCACCCAGACGGGAATCACCGGCCACACCGTAAAAAGGAGGCCCGCCGCGCCGAGGGCTTCGGCGGCGATGACCACTACCAGCTGCAGCCACCACAGCCACCCCACGGTTGCGCCGGCAGTCCTGCCCATCGCCTTTTCCGCGTACACAGAGAATGCTCCGCTGTTCGGGTTGGCGGCAGCCATTTCGCCCAACGCCCACATGACCAGGATGATCAGCGTGCCGGCCACGAGGTAGGAGATCAGGACGGCCGGCCCGGCGGCCTGGACGCCAGCGCCTGAGCCGAGGAACAGGCCCGCCCCGATGGCGCTGCCCAGCCCCATCATGGTCAGCTGGCGGGGCTTCATGCTGTGGCCGAGCGAAGTGGATGGGCGCTCTGCGGTGGACTTCATCGTCATGCTTGCGAACCTTCTTGTGGTCGGTGGTTGGTCCTTTTGGGACATATTGAATTTACCGTCCCGCGCAGGCCTCCTCGCACAGCTTCCGTGAGAGCATGGTGGCAGTTTGCAGGAGTATCGCCCGCTTGCGCGGCGATTTGTAAACTATTGGGCCGGGCTGAAAGGGAAATCAATGAATGTGGACGCAATGGACGCCAAAATTGTCCGATTCTTCACGGATTCGCCCAGGGCGTCGGTGCTGGAAGCCTCGCGCGTCCTGAAGCTCGCCCGCGCCACCGTCCAGTCCCGGCTGGACCGGATGACGGCCGGAGGAGTCATCGGTTCGTGGGTGCCGCAGCCGGACCCCTCCCATTTCGGCTACCCGGTGGTGGCGTTCTGCTCGCTCACCATCAACCAGGACCTGGGGCACGATGCCGTGGTCGAAGCGCTGGCAGGGATTCCTGAACTGATCGAGATCCACACCGTTTCCGGCAGCTCGGACCTGATGGCTCGGATCGCGGCGCGGTCCAACCCCGACCTGCAGCGTGTCCTTGATGCCATGATCGCCACGAAGACCGTGCTGAGGTCCTCGTCCGTGATTGTCCTGAACACACACTTCCAGGGCCGGACGCTGCCGCTGCTCGAAGCGGCAGCCGCAATGTGACCTGAAGCATTTTGTGTAGGGGCCCTGCAGTCGTACCATTAGTTCTAGTCATATTGACTATAACTAACCGGAGTACCCGCGGACGGGTCACCGGTCGAAGCCCAGAGGCACCGTCGCGTGCGAAGAAAGCGGGGTGAACCGCCGTGTATACAAGCTCTGCCAACGTTGCCGAGCGCCAGGCCGCACCGCCGTCGCTCGCCATTTCCACGGTGATCTTCGCCCTCCGTCCCAGCGAGAAATCCGGGCGGCCCACGCTGTGGCTCCCGCTGGTACGCCGCATCCGTGAGCCGTTCAAGGATCTGTGGGCACTGCCCGGAGGCCCGCTGACCCACGCTGAATCCCTTCAGGACGCGGCGTCGCGGAACCTGCGGGAAACCACCGGGCTGGCGCCGAACTACCTCGAACAGCTCTACGCCTTCGGCGGCCTGCACCGCTCGCCGTCCCAGCGTGTGGTGTCCATCGTGTACTGGGCGCTGGTCCAGCCGACGGAAGCCGCGCTCGCCGACGAATCAGAGAACGTCAAGTGGTTCCGGGCAGACCGCCTGGGAGAGCTGGCCTTCGACCACAACGCGATCGTGGACTATGCCCTCGGGCGCCTGCGCAACAAGCTGGCCTACGGTTCGGTGGCCTACCACCTGCTGGGGGAGTACTTCACCCTGGCCCAGGTCCGGGAGGTCTACGAAGCCGTCCTTGACCGGGAGCTGGATCCCGCGAATTTCCGCCGCCAGCTCAAGTCCACGCCGGAAATCGAAGAAACCGGCGAATACCTGCAGGGCGGAAAACACCGCCCTCCCCGCCTCTACCGCTTTACCGGCCGCCCCGGCCTTGACCCAGATAACAGGAGCACACCATGAGCAGCGTCAACACGGCAATCCAGTTGATCACTCGCGAACAGGCCGCCAGCAGTGTCACAGGTATTGCAACAGCCGCCTCCACCTGCAGCCCGGCACTGGCCCGCGGGCCATGGGATTACGATCTCGCCGAGGCCCTCGCCGGTGTGCCCGCGTACGGCCCGGGTGCTTCCAGCTCGGACGTCGCCCCCGCGGCCACCCCGCGCCAGGGGCAGCTGCCCGAGGAATACAAGAAGGCCAGCGACGCCGAACTGGACACCCGCATCCGGGCGGCCAAGGCTGCCCTCGGGGACAAGGCCGTCATCCTCGGACACTTCTACCAGCGGGACGAGGTGATTGAGTACGCCGATTTCGTGGGCGACTCCTTCCAGTTGGCCAATGCCGCGCTGACCCGGCCGGACGCCGAGGCCATCATCTTCTGCGGCGTCCACTTCATGGCCGAAACCGCGGACATCCTGTCGAAGCCGGACCAGGCAGTCATCCTGCCGAACCTTGCAGCGGGCTGCTCCATGGCGGACATGGCGGACATCGATTCCGTGACTGACTGCTGGGAGCAGCTCGAAGAGCTCTACGGCACCGAACCCGACGCCGACGGCCGGGTTCCGGTCATCCCCGTCACCTACATGAACTCCTCCGCGGCGCTCAAAGGCTTCTGCGGGGACCACGGCGGCATCGTCTGCACGTCCTCCAACGCCGCCACCGTGCTCGAATGGGCCTTCCAGCGCGGCCAGCGGGTCCTGTTCTTCCCCGACCAGCACCTGGGCCGCAACACCGCCAAGGCCATGGGCGTGCCGATGGAGCAGATGCCCATGTGGAACCCGCGCAAGGACCTTGGCGGCAACGACGAACAGACCCTGCTGGATTCCCGCGTGATCCTCTGGCACGGCTTCTGCTCGGTGCACAAGCGCTTCAACGTGGGGCAGATCGAGAAGGCCCGCGCCGACTTCCCTGGCGTCAACGTGATTGTGCACCCGGAGTGCCCCATGGAGGTGGTGGACGCCGCCGATTCCGCCGGCTCCACCGACTTCATCCGGAAGGCCATTGCCGCCGCCACGGAACCCACCACGTTTGCGATCGGCACCGAGATCAACATGGTCAACCGGCTGGCGGCAGAATACCCGCAGCACACCATCTTCTGCCTGGACCCGGTCATTTGCCCCTGCTCCACCATGTACCGGATCCACCCGGGCTACCTGGCCTGGGTGCTGGAAGCGCTGGTCAACGGCGAAGTCCTCAACCGCATCACTGTGGATGATGACGTTGCCGCGCCGGCGCGCGTGGCCCTCGAGCGGATGCTGGCGGCGCGGCCGTGACCAGGCGGCTTGTGGTTGCCGGCAGCGGTATTGCCGGACTCTACGCGGCGCTTCTGGCGGCCGACGCCGACGACGGCTCCGCAGCGGAAGTGGTCCTGCTCAGCAAGGGGCAGCTGGAGCACAGCAACACTTTTTACGCCCAGGGCGGCGTGTCGGCCGTGCTGGAACCGGGCGAAGCCGCGCCCGGCGACTCCGTGGAGGCCCATATGGCCGACACTCTGGCAGCCGGGGCCGGCCTGAACAACCTGGAGGCCGTGCGGATCCTCTGCTCGGAGGCGGTGCAGGACATCGCCGGGCTGCGCCGGTACGGGGTCACCTTCGATGCCGACGCGCAGGGGGACACCGCACTGGGACTGGAAGCTGCCCACTCGGCGCCGCGCATCCTGCACGCCGGCGGGGACGCCACCGGCGCCCGCATTGCCCGCGGACTGATCGCCGCGGTCCTGGAACGGGCGGTGTCCGGCCGGCTCCGGCTGGAAACAGGCGCATTCGTCACGGAACTGACGACGGCGGACGGCCGGGTCACCGGCGTGACCTACCTGCAGAACGGCGAACTCAAGCACCTGGCAGCCACTGGCGTGCTCCTCGCCACCGGCGGTGCCGGAAGGATTTTCGCACGCACCAGCAACCCCTCGGTAGCCACGGCCGACGGCCTGGCGCTGGCCTGGCGCGCAGGCGCCGCCGTGAGCGATCTCGAGTTCTTCCAGTTCCACCCCACCACCATGGCGATGACGGAGACGGCCGGCGGTCCGCCGCCGCTCCTCGTGTCCGAAGCCGTCCGCGGCGAGGGCGCGGTGCTTCTCGATGCCGACGGCCACCGCTTTATGCCGGACTATCACCCCGACGCCGAACTTGCACCGCGCGACGTCGTCTCCCGCAGCATCGCGCTGCACCTGGCCCGGACCGGGGCCCCGGCGGACAGCCCGGTGTTCCTGGACGCCCGGGGCATTGCTGCCGCCAAGGGCTCCGGCTTCCTGGCCCGGCGGTTCCCCACGATCACCGCCGCCACGGCCGCGGCAGGATACGACTGGACGGCCGAACCGCTTCCGGTGTCTCCGGCAGCCCACTACTGGATGGGCGGTGTGGCCACGGACCTGGACGGACGGACCACCGTCCCGGGACTCTACGCAGCGGGTGAAGTGGCCTGCACCGGCGCCCAGGGCGCCAACCGGCTCGCCAGCAACTCGCTGCTCGAAGGGCTGGTCTTCGGGCGGCGTGGAGTGGAGGCGTTCCTGTCACCCGGGCCGGGTTGGGTGTCGCCTGCCGGCGTTCCTCCGCGTGCTGTCTCGGCCGCGGGCGGCCTCACCTTGACGCACGCTTCCGGAACACCCGCAGTCGACGACGGACGGCTCACGTCGGGTGGCAGTTCGGAAACACCACGGGACGATGCGGCCGAAGGTGTTGTTGGTTTTGTGCCTGATCCCGGGGCGTTTTCCCGGGACGCTCTGGGGCGGTTGATGACAGGTGCTGCCGGGGTGTTGCGGACGGGTCCTGAACTCGATGCCGCTGCCGCTCGGTTGGCCCAGTGGGCCGACTCCATCGGTGCCACCGAGCCCAGGAACCCGCGGGAGTTTGAAGACCGCAACCTGCTGCTGGCCGCCCGGCTGCTCGTGGAGGCCGCCCGGAACCGGACTGCCTCCGTGGGCGCCCACTACCGCGCGGATACGGATCCCGCGGCCGCCCCTTCACCTTCGATGCAAAGGATTTCCTCATGACCACCACCGCCCAGGAAACACCGGCCCGGACGGGCGTTGAGCTCACCGGCAGCCTCCCCGAAGCGGCCGTGCTGGGTGTGCTGCGCGCCGCGCTCGCCGAGGATGCCCCCTACGGTGACATCACCTCGCAGGTCCTGATTCCTGCGCAGGCACGCGCGACGGCGGTGCTGAACGCCCGTGTCCCGGGTGTCCTGAGCGGGGGAGCCGTGTTCGCTGCCGCCATGAAACTCACGGACCCGGACGCCGTCGTCGAACTGCTGGTGGCGGACGGCGAAAGGTTCGGCGCAGGTACGCCGCTGGCCAGGGTGACCGGCAACGCCCGGGCAGTCCTGCTGGCCGAGCGCGTGGGCCTGAACCTGGTCCAGAGGATGAGTGCGATCGCGACAAAAACGGCGGAATTCGTGGACCTTGTCCAGGGAACCAAGGCCCGGATCACCGACACCCGGAAAACGACGCCGGGCCTGCGCGTGCTGGAACGCTACGCAGTGCGCTGCGGCGGCGGAGCCAACCACCGCTTCAGCCTGTCCGATGCCGTGCTGGCCAAGGACAACCACCTCGCGGTCATCACGGGCGGGGACCCGGCCAAACTCACTGCAGTGCTGAAGTCCGCGAAGGCGCAGCTCGGCCACACCACGCACTTCGAGGTTGAAGTGGACCGGATGGAGCAGGTGGAGCCTGTGCTCGCCGCGGGAGTGGACACGATTATGCTGGACAACTTCACGCTGGAGGAACTGGCCGCCGGTGTGGCGCTTGTGGACGGCCGGGCCCGGGTGGAAGCCAGCGGCAACGTCAACCTCGGTACGGTGGCAGCAATCGCGGCCACCGGTGTGGACGTCATTTCCATCGGCGGCCTCACCCACAGTGTCATCGCCCTCGACCTGGGCCTCGACGTTGAACTGACGGTGGGCTGAACCCGCCATGATCTTCCTGGACGCCGCAGCAACCACGCCGGTCCGCCGCGAAGTGCTGGAAGCCATGTGGCCCTACCTCACCGGCGACTTCGGAAACCCGTCGAGCCACCACTCGCTCGGTGAGTCCGCCGCCTCGGCGCTCGCCGGCGCCCGCACGGCCACGGCCCGTGCGCTGAACTGCCGGCCCGCGGAGATTACCTTCACGTCAGGCGGCACTGAGGCGGACAACCTGGCCGTCAAGGGAATTGCCCTGGCACGGCAGGCTGCGGACCCGGCGCTCAACCGCGTGGTGATCAGCGCCGTCGAACATCCCGCGGTGGAAGAATCGGCACGGTACCTGGAACGGTTCCACGGTTTCGCCGTGGACACCGTCCCGGTGGACGGCTTCGGGCAAGTGACACCCGATGCTCTCGCCGCTGTCCTCCGTCCGGAAACCGCGCTGGTCAGCGTGATGTACGCGAACAATGAAGTGGGAACGGTCCAGCCAATCCGTGAACTCGCCGCGCTGTGCCGTGAGAAGGGCATCCCGTTCCACACGGACGCTGTGCAGGCCGCGGGCTGGCTTCCGCTGGATACGAAGTTCCTCGGTGTGGACGCCATGAGCATCTCCGGCCACAAGCTGGGTGCACCGAAGGGCAACGGGGCGCTGTTCGTGCGGAGCCGCACGCGGGTTGAACCGCTGCTCCATGGCGGCGGGCAGGAACGCGGCCGCCGCTCCGGGACCGAGAATGTGGCCGGCGCCGTGGCATTGGCCACCGCGCTGGCGCTGGTCCGCCCCGGTCGGGAACACGCAGAAGCCCTGCGGGACGACTTTATCCGCGAAGTCCTGGCCGGCGTGCCCGGCGCGCAGCTGACGGGACACCCGGCCGAGCGGCTGCCCTCGGTGGCTTCGTTCTGCTTCCCGGGGACCAGCGGCGAATCGGTGCTCCTTGAACTGGAACGGCAAGGCGTGGTGTGCTCCAGCGGGTCCGCCTGCGCGGCCGGATCCGATGCCGCCTCGCCGGTGCTGCTGGCGATGGGGATTCCGTCCGAGGTCGCCCAGACCGCCGTCCGCTTCAGCTTTGATGCCTCGGTGACGGCGGCCGAACTGCACGAAGCAGCCCTGGCCGTCCGGAACGCGGTGGGAAGCGTACAGACGCTGGGCATCCGCTAGCGGTGCCGTTGGAAGTGCCGTCAGCGGTGCCGTGCGCGGCGGAAGATCCAGTGCCGCAGCAGCGCAAAGCGCACTGCAGTGGCCGCGAAGCCGGACAATGTGGTGGTCCACAACTCATCGGACATGCTCGCGTCAGGATTGAACCAGTGCAGCACTCCGAGGCTGCCGCCGGTGAGCACCAGCGCAATTACGATGACCACCAGGCCGCTCAGGTGGTCCCTGCCGGCCTTGCTGCGTCCCGCGATTTTGAACGTGAGCCGCCGGTTAAGGGCAGTGTTCATCACCGAGGTGATGATCAGCGCCGCGGCGTTGGCCAGCTGCGGCCCCAGCCAGGGCCGGAGCAGTGCGTACAGGGCAAGCGAGGTCACCGTGCACACAATCCCCACACCGGTGAAACGGATGAGCTGCCGGACGGCGGGGAACCGCAGGATGCCACGGTAGTGCTTCGTGGCCGGCGGGCGCCGTGCTGGGGTGGTGGAACCGGACTGTTGCGTCAGCGGGACGGTGGCCGCGGCAGGTGATTCCATCGCTCAAGCCTGCCACACCGTGCCTGCGGATCTGGTCAGGCGGCGTCCCTGACCGGATTCGTCAGTTCGCCGATTCCTTCCACCCGGCAGGTGACGGTGTCACCGCGGTGCAGCTGCGCCGTTTCGGCAGGGAACCCGGTGAGGACCAGGTCGCCGGGGTGGAGCGTCATGAAGGACGTCAGATAAACCAGGATTTCGTCCACGCCCCAGCCGAGGTCCGCGGAACTGGCAGCCCGTAGTTCGGTGCCGTTGTGCACAATCCCGATGGAAAGGGCCGCGCTGTCCAGGACGGGGTCCAGGCCTGTTACGATCCACGGTCCCACCGGCGTGAACGTGTCCTGGCTCTTGGCGCTGATCCACAGCTCGTCCGCTTTCTGCAGATCCCTGGCAGTGACGTCGTTGCCGATGGTGAAGCCGAGGACGGCCTCCCGTGCCTTCTCCGGCGTCAACCCGCGTGCCTTGCGCCCGATGACGACGGTCAGCTCGGCCTCCGGGTCCACATGCCCCACTCCTGGCGCGAGTTCAATGGCATCGCCCGGTCCCACCACGCTGGTGGCCGCCTTGTGGAAGGCCTGCGGAGGAAGGTCCCGGCCCGCCCGGCCCGTGTTGTGCGCCATGCCCAGCACGTTGGCCGGAACACTGGGGGCCAGGAAGGTGAATGCGTCTTCGCCGACAGTGGAGCCGGGCTGCCAGCCTGCCCGCGGGGCGGCCGAAGCGTTCGCCAGTGACCCGGGGAAGGGGCTGTCGATAACAGTCCAGAGTTTGCCTGCTTCGCTGCCGAAGTCCGGAGCGTCATTGGCAACGAAGAAGTGTTCCAACTCCGAGGCGGCGGAGTGGGGGCGGACGCGGGCAATGCGGCGTGTCGGTGCGGTCATCAAGACATCCTACGTCCCGCCGGGACGTGTTGGCGGAGTGTGTCGCCCGCCCGCCATTGTGGCGGGAGGGCCCGTCAGTACAGTTCGCCGACCGGGATCTCCACGGCCAGCCGGTTGGACGGGCCGGCCAGCGGGCAGGCCCAGGCCTCGTTGTAGGCGCAGGAAGGGTTGTAGGCGAAGTTGAAGTCCAGGATGAACTCGGCGTCCGGCCCTGATCCCAGCACGCCGTGGAAGGCGCCCTTGATCGTGTCCAGCAGGTAGCGTCCGGCGCCGTAGCTGCCGCCGGGCTGACCCGCCGTCGCATCCCGGAACGGCACGAAGATGCCGCCGCCGTAACCGTGCAGCTTCCAGACGGCCAGCTGGCCCATCTCGGGCAGGTCGAAGGTGCCCAGGCGGACAAACCTGACCACCCCGTCGGTGCCCGTCTCAACGTTCATTTCCCGGCCGGCTCCCTCTTTCGTCAGGCGCACGTGGAACCTGTAGATGGGATCGTAGTCCGCTGTCCGGAGGCCGCTGAACGTGGCTTTGGAGGCGGCGGTGAGTGCCGACGCCGGGTGGGTGCCGAACATCCTGTCGCGTTCCTGCCGCCAATACGAGTGCGCCTCGGCGGGGCTGTCCACGGCTATCCTGCGGACGTTTTGGTACATGGCGAAGGTCCGGACCCGCCAGTCGGCAATGTCCAGGGCCGAGATGTCCGCCACGCTGTCCTGCTCCGTCTCAAAGTGCTGTTCCGCCATGCCCCCAGCGTAGCCCTCTTTGCGGGCGGGAAAGCCCGTGTGTCAACACTCCGGCCCGAAGGCGGCGGCCGCGCCGGGCGCGCGGCTACTCTTGCCTCATGACAGGGAAGGCAATGGCCCGCAGGGCACGGCTGGGCGCGGCGTTCATCGTTGCGGCCGCGGTGATGTCCGGATGCAGCGGCGACGGCAAGGGGCAACCGGCCTGGACGGCGGGCAGCAGCCCGTCCGAGAGTTCGACGGCGGGAGGAACGCCGTCGGCGTCGGCAACAGGCGCAACTCCCGGACCCTCGGCAACCGGCGGACAGCCTTCGGCGTCCGGTACGGAATCCGCGTCCGCCGGAGCGACGGCCGCCGCGTGGAAGGTCTTTTCGGACCCCGCCAAGGTGGTCAGTTTCGAACTGCCCCAGGATTGGATCGCGCAGTCGGTCGCACCGGACCAGGGGACGCTTCCGGGGGCCCTCAAGGTCGAAGTCAAGGACGCCAAGGGCACGTATCTGGCAACGCTTCAGACCGGCCTGCCATCGCCATCCCCGGCTGCCTGCGCGGACGCGGCCCGAAGGCCGTACGTGGTGGTCAGCAGTGTTCCGCTGGACCTGCCGCACCGTGAGGGCGACGGGCTGATCACCCCGCACGTGGTGTTCCGCGTGATCCAGGGATACAAGTACTTCGGCTCCTTTGGCATCACCAACGTGGTGGGAGGAAGCGACGGCAAAGCGTGCGCGCTGCAAAACGTGGTCCGTGGCCCCGAAGGCAAGGGCGACGTCTCGTTCGGTGACCTGGCCGCGATCAGGGCCTTCGCCGCGGATGAGAAGGTGGCCCCGGCCAAGGCTTTCGACACCCTGGACCAGGCGGCCAGGTACGTCAACGAGGGCTCTGAATTTGCGAATGTCCAGCGGATGCTAATGTCTCTGAAGATCAAAAGTTAGTCCCGCCGCCCGCCCGTAAACCCAACCGGCCGGCACCGGGGACTGTTCGGCAACTACCTCACACCCCGGAGATACATGGAACGCAGCGTGGCCGCCCGCCTCGTCTTCAAGACCGCAGCTGAAACCAAAGTCGCGCTGGCGGTTGCCGTCGCAAGGAATGCGGGCTATTCGTCGCTCGTGGAGACGCTGTCGGTGACCTCCGGCACGGACCCGGTGCCGGTGACGGAGCTGTCCGACCACCACGGGGGCCGCTTCCATTACATGGAGTTCGCGGATCCCACGGAGGTGACCGTGGACTACTCGGCCACGGTTTCCGGGCTGGCCCTTCCGGAAGAGCCCACCCGGATGGAACTCATCCGCTACGTCCGGCCCAGCCGCTACGCGGAGTCCGACCGGCTGCTGCCCACGGCCTACGCGGAATTCGGCGGGCTCCAGGGCGAAGAGCTCCTGCTGGCCGTCCGCAACTGGGTCTTCAGCGAGCTTCGCTATGTCAGCGGTTCCTCCCGGGGGACCGACGGGGCGGTGGAGACGCTCCTGAACCGCCGCGGCGTGTGCCGGGACTTCGCGCACCTGGCCATTTCCCTCCTGCGTTCGAAGGACGTCCCGGCCAGGCTCGTGGCGGTATACGCACCCGGGCTGAGCCCGATGGATTTCCATGCCGTGGCAGAGGCCTATGTCAACGGCGCCTGGCATGTCATCGACCCCACCGGGCTGGCCCCTCGCGAGAGCATGCTGAGGATCACCGCGGGCCGGGACTCCTCGGACACGGCCTTCCTGTCCACGGTGGGCGGAAGCCTGTCCCTGCGGGAACTTCGGGTGACCGCAGTAGTGGACGGGCAACTGCCTGCGGAGGACCCCGCCAGGCTCGTCGCGCTAACCTGACGCCTGCCCTGGCTGAGCATCTAGCGCCCTGACAGGGACCCTCGCAGTTTCTCGGTAAGCCGCAGCAGTTCACGCTGTTCACTGGCGGTGAGCGCCGGCGTGATCAGCGCGGAAATGTCGCGGACATGCTCGCGTCCGATCTGCTTCTGCAGCTCCCGCCCGGCATCTGTCAGCTTCAGGAGGACCCCGCGTCCGTCCTGCGGTGCCGGCATGCGCTCCACCAGTCCCCGCTTCTCCAGCCTCTCCACAAGCCTGCTGAGGCTGGACTGGCTGAGGAGCACGTTGTCATTCAGCTCATTCAACCGCAGCCAGCCGGAAGGGCAGCGCGAGAGGGTAAAAAGGACGTCGTATTCGTTGACGGCCAGCGACTTGAAGGCAGGGCCGGACTGGAGCCTTCGCATCACCGCCACCTGGGCACGGAACAGCGACTCCCAGGTTTCCGCAGCGAGTCTGACGGGCGAGCCGCCTGGCTGGGCGTTCATCAGGCGTCCTGGGCTGTCGGATTGGTCACTGCATCCTCCTGCACCTGGGCGGCCAGCCGGGCTGCCACCCGCGCGGCGTGGGTGGGCGGTTCCGGCACATGCGCGGGCGTGAGGGCGGCGTACTCCTTGCGCAGGACCGGCAGGACCTCTTCGCCGAACAGGTCGAGCTGTTCCAGCACGGTCTTCAGCGGCAGGCCGGCGTGGTCAATCAGGAACAGCTGGCGCTGGTAGTCGCCGAAGTACTCGCGGAACGTCAGGGTCTTTTCGATGACTTCCTGCGGGCTGCCGACGGTCAGCGGGGTCTGCGAGGTGAAGTCCTCCAGGGAGGGTCCGTGGCCGTAGACCGGGGCATTGTCGAAGTACGGGCGGAACTCCTTGACGGCGTCCTGCGAGTTCTTGCGCATGAAGAACTGTCCGCCGAGGCCCACGATCGCCTGGTCGGCCTTGCCGTGGCCGTAGTGCTCGTAGCGTTCGCGGTAGAGGCCGATCAGCTGCTGGTAGTGCTCCTTGGGCCAGAAGATGTTGTTCGCAAAGAAGCCGTCGCCGTAGTACGCGGCCACTTCGGCGATCTGCGGCGTGCGGATGGAGCCGTGCCACACGAAGGGGGCGACGCCGTCGAGCGGGCGGGGTGTGGACGTAAAGTTCTGCAGCGGCGTGCGGTGCTTGCCGGACCAGTTCACCGTGTCCTCGTCCCACAGCTTGCGCAGCAGGCTGTAGTTCTCGATGGCCAGTTCGATGCCGTCCTGGATGTTCTTGCCGAACCAGGGGTACACCGGTGCCGTGTTGCCGCGGCCCATCACCAGGTCCACGCGGCCGTCGGCGAGGTGCTGCAGCATGGCAAAGTCTTCGGCGATCTTCACGGGATCGTTGGTGGTGATCAGGGTGGTCGCCGTGGACAGGATGATGCGTTCTGTCTGCGCCGCGATGTAGGCCAGCGTGGTGGTGGGGGAGGAGGAGAAGAACGGGCGGTTGTGGTGCTCGCCGATGGCGTAGACATCCATGCCGATCTCTTCGACCTTCTTGGCGATGGCTACGGACGCTTTGATGCGCTCGTGCTCCGTGGGCGTGCGGCCCGTGGTGGGGTCGGTGGTGATGTCACTGACACTGAATACGCCGATCTGCATGATGTGCCTTCCGTTCCTGAACTGTTCGGGTCTGGTTTCAGTGTACCCGATATACATGCATTTGCATCTATCGGTGGATGTAACGTCAGGCACGCCAGGATATTCCCGCACGCTTAAACGGCCGTGCCCGTGCCACTTGGTGGCACGGGCACTGCTGTTGTTCGGCTGCGGAAAGGCGTTCGGGTACCGCCGCTATTCGGGCTCGCCTGCCGCAGCGCGGCGGCCGGATACCTTCGGCACCATGCCCGTTGTCCAGTCGCGGAACTCGGCGTCGACGTCGTCCGGGGGGCCAAAGTCGGGACGTTCGTGCATTGCCCGGAGTAGGGCTTTCTTCTCGCGGCGCCCTTCCACCAGCCGGTACAGGACCGGTACCAGCACCAGCGTCAGCGCCGTCGAGGACACCAGGCCGCCGATCACCACGATCGCCAGCGGCTGGGAGATGAATCCGCCGCCGCCGGTCAGGCCGAGTGCCATGGGCGTCAGGGCGAAGACGGTGGCCAGCGCGGTCATCAGGATGGGGCGGAGGCGCTGCCGGGCCCCGTGCGTGATGGCATCGGCCACGCTCATTCCGGGGGCCTTCATTCCGGAGGGCCCGGTCCGCGGTTGCCGGTACTGGTTGATGAGGTCGATCAGGACGATGGCGTTGGTCACCACGATGCCCACCAGCATCAGCATGCCGATCAGCGAGGGCAGCCCCAGCGGCACCCTGGTCACCAGGAGGAGCGCGATGGCTCCGGTGGCGGCGAACGGGACGGACACCAGCAGGATAAGCGGCTGGATGAGCGATTTGAACGCCGCCACCATGATCACGTACACGATGGCGATGGCGGCGAGCAGGGCCAGGCCCAGCTGCTGGAAGGATTCTGTCTGCTGGGTGGTGGCCCCGCCGATCTCCGCCGTCACGCCTGCGGGCAGTTCCACTCCCTTGAGCCGGTTCTGCACCTCTGTGCTCACGGCGCCAAGGTTGGCGCCCGACGGCGTCACCGAGACCCGCGCGGTCCGCTGGCCGTTGCTGGCGGTGATGGACACCGGGATGTCCACCTGTTCCACGGAAGCGACGCTTCCCAGCGTAACGGCACCGCCAGCGGCCGGCAGCGGGATGTTCCGGACGGCGCTAACGCTGGTGAAGCGGGTTCCCTCGCCGATCTGGACCGGGAAGTCGTTGGTGTCGATCCGCACCGTTCCGGCCGGCAAGGGGCTGATGGTGGAGGCCAGGACACCGGCCACCTGCTCCTCGTTCAACCCCGCCGCGACGGCTTTGGCGCGGTCCACTTTGACCTGGACCACCGGCTGGCTGGCCGCAAGGTTGGTGGCAACCTCGGTGCTGCCGGGTACGCCTTCCATGGCCTTGACCATGGCGTCGCTGGCCGCCCTGAGGTCTGCGGAATTTGCCGCCTTCAGGGTGATGTCCACCGTGGACGTGGTGCCGAACCCGCCCTGCTGGGAGCCTACGGAGATCTTGCCGACGTCACTGATTTTGGCCAGTTCGGTGCGGACGGTTTCCTGGAGCCTGGCCTGGTTGGCCTTCTCCTCGGTGACCACCGTGAACGAGGAGTTGGAAGCGCCGCTGGACGTCAGCGCGGTGAAGCCCGTCTGTGCGTTCCCTGACGTGACCTGGACGTCCTTGATGCCGTCGATGTCCCGCAGGACTTCCTCGACCTTCACGGCGGCCGCGCTGGTGTCCGTGAGGCTGGTTCCGGCGGGCAGGACTTGCCGGACCGTCATGCTGTTCTCGCCGGAGCGGCCCAGCAGGTCGGTGGCGAGCAGGGGGGTCATGGCCGCCGTTCCGCCGAGCACCAGGACCGCCGCGATGAGTGTCACCACCGGGTGTTTCTGTGTCTTGTTGAGGACTGGCAGGTATCCCCGCTGGAGCAGGCTACGCTGCTCCTTCTCATGGGCCCTGGCGGCGGCTTCCCGGGCCGCCTCTGCGGAAAGCTCGGCGCCCGCACTGCCGGCCGGCGTCCTGAGGAACCAGTACGCCAGGACGGGAACGATGGTGAGGGACACCAGGAGTGACGAGAGCAGCGCTATGGTCACCGTCAGGGCGAAGGGCCGGAACAGTTCGCCTGCCAGTTCCCCGACAAAGGCTATGGGGAGGAAGACGGCCACGGTGGTCAGGGTGGATGCCGTAATGGCACCGGCGACTTCCCGGATGGACGTGAGGATGGCGGAGAGCTTGGTTTCGCCATAGCTCAGGTGCCGCTTGATGTTCTCGATGACCACAATCGAGTCGTCCACCACGCGTCCGATCGCGATGGTGAGTGCTCCGAGAGTCAGGATGTTCAGCGAGTATCCCGTGGCGGAGAGCCCGATGAACGTGATGAGCAGCGAGAGCGGGATGGACACGGCGGTCACCAGCGTGGACCGCACGGACATCAGGAACACCAGGATCACCGCGACGGCAAAGCCGAGGCCCAGGAGCCCCTCCGTGGTGAGGTCCTTGATGGACTTTTCGATGAACGGGGCCTGGTCGAACACCGGGGTGAACTTGGCGTTGGATCCCAGCTCGGCTTCAAGCTGGCTGATGGAGTCCTTCACCGCGTGGGAGATCGCCACGGTGTCGCCTTCGGGCTTCTTCGTCACGGAGAGGGCAAGCGTTTCCTTGCCGTTGGTCCGGGTGATCGAGGTGCGTGTGTCGTCCTTGATGCTGACATCGGCCACGCTGCCGATGGTGGCGGCGTCCCTGGCGCCACCTAGCGGCAGGGCCTTGACGGCGTCCAGGGAGTCCACGGGGCTGCCGATCTGCAGCGAGAGCGTTTTGCCCTGTTCCTCGATGGTGCCTGCCGGAACCAGCGCCCCGTTGTTCTTCAGGGCGTTGGTGATGGACTGGAGGGTGGCGCCCTTGGCTGCCATGGCCTCGGGGCGGGGGAGGATCTGGATGTGCTGGGACGCACCGCCGGTGACGTCGGCGCCCCTGACGCCGTCGAGCTTCTGGAGGCGGGGGACGCTGAGGCGCTGGAGATCGGCGTTCAGCTCACTGAGCGGTTTGTCGGAGGAGACCGCCAGGAAGACAATCGGGAAATCGCTGATGCTGCCCGCGATGGCCTGCGGCTGGACGTCGTCGGGCAACGTGCGCTTGGCATTGGAGATGGCACGGTCGATCTGGTTCCGTGCCCGGTCCAGGTTGGAACCGTACGTGAACACCATGGTGATCTGGGAAACGCCGGTGCGGGACGTGGACGACGTCGACTCCAGCCCCTCGACACCGTTAAGGGCGGTCTCGAGGGGCCCGCTCACCTGCTTGTCCACCACTTCCGGCGAGGCCCCGGGCATGGCCGAGATGACCGTTATTTGCGGAAACTCGATGGAGGGAATGAGCTCCTGTTTCAGCGAGGACATGGTGATCACGCCGAACACCGACGCAAAGACGGTGATCAGCGCGATCAGTGCCCTGTTTGCCAGCGAAAGTTTAGCCAGCCGGTACATCTCATGGTCTCCTGGTGGGTTGACGGTCTAGTGGTTGGAGGTGGAACCGGCCGTAACCCGAGCAGGGCGTCAGCTGGAGGGAGCGTCCACGGCTTCCAGCTGGAGGGCCTTGGCAGTTTCTGCCTCCAGCTGTGCGGCCAACTCCGGGTTGTCGTTGAGCTTGATGCCGTAGCCGGGCATCATTTCCTTGAGCTTGGACTGCCAGCCCTTGAAGTCCTTGGGGAAGGACTTCTGCAGGAGTTCGATCATGATGGGAACAGCGGTGGATGCTCCCGGGGAAGCCCCCAGCAGCGCTCCGATGGAACCGTCTCGTGCCGCGATCACCTCGGTGCCGAACTGCAGGACACCGCCCTTCTTCGGGTCCTTCTTGATGATCTGAACACGCTGGCCGGCGGTGATGAGTTCCCAATCGCCGTCTTTTGCTTCGGGGTAGTACTCGCGCAGGGCCTCGACCTTGTCGCCGTGACGCTTGGCCACTTCCTTGACCAGGTAGGCCGTGAGGTCCATATTGTCCTTGGCCACGGCAAGCATCGGGATGATGTTGCTCGGGCGGATGGACAGCGGCAGGTCCAGGTACGAGCCGTTCTTGAGGAAGTTGGTGGAGAACCCGGCATACGGGCCGAACAGCAGTGAACGCTTGCCGTTGACGTAGCGGGTGTCCAGGTGCGGTACGGACATGGGCGGTGCTCCGACGGAGGCCTGGCCGTAGACCTTGGCGCTGTGCTGGGCTGCGAGGGCCTCGTCGGTGCAGCGGAAGAACTGGCCGGAGACCGGGAAGCCGCCGTAGCCCTTGCTCTCCGGAATTCCGGAGGCCTGCAGCAGGTGGAGCGCGCCGCCGCCCGCGCCGACGAAGACGAACTTGGCGCGGATGTTGCCGTGCTCGCCGGACTGCTTGTGCTTGAGCGTGAGGTCCCAGCCGCCGCCCGGTGCACGGCGGATGCCGTTGACGTCGTGGCCGTAGTTGATCTCCACACCGTTGTTGCCCAGGTATGTGGTCAGCTCGCGGGTCAGGGCGCCGAAGTCGACGTCGGTCCCCTCGGCTGCGCGGGTGGCAGCGATCCGCTGCTTGGCGTCCCGGCCCTTGACGATCAGCGGCGCCCACTTGGCGATCTGCGCGTGGTCCTCGGAGTACTCCATCGAGCGGAAGAGGGTATTCGGCTTCAGCGCCTCATACCGGGCCTTCAGGAAGTCGGCGTTGGCGTCCCCGATCACAAAGCTCATGTGCGGGACGGTGTTGATGAAGCCCTTGGGGGACCCGATGAGGGAGTTGCTGACCAGGTGGGACCAGAACTGGCGGGACAGCTGGAACTGCTCGTTGATGTGCAGTGCCTTGGAAGGATCAACCGAGCCGTCTTTGGCTGCGGGAGAGTAGTTAAGCTCACACAGCGCGGCGTGGCCGGTACCTGCGTTGTTCCACGGGCCTGAGCTTTCCAGGCCGGCTTCGTCGAGCCGTTCGAACAGCGAGATGGTCCAGTTCGGTTCGAGCTGCTTGATGAACGCACCCAGGGTGGCGCTCATGATGCCGCCGCCAATCAGGACGACGTCGGCATGTTGGGTCTTGGATATGAAAGTCACAATCAGTCTCCGATAGCAGCGGCTCTGGCTGTCACAGAATATCCCGAGCGCCCCTCTAACTGAAATTGGGGCGGTCCGTCAAGGCTTAAGCTCCACCTTTGTGAAAACCTCGTTTAATACCGGCGAGGCGGGGTACTTCAGCACCCGGTCGGAGAGCGCCAAGGCAGAAATGGGGAAGGCGATGGGGACGGCAGGGACGGATTCCGCAATCTGGGCGTTGATGGTGCGGTACTGCTCCGTCCGGTCCTGTCCCTCTGGCAGGCCCCTGGCCCGCGCAATCTTCGAAAAGACCTGCGGGTCCTGGTAGCCGAACTCGCCGGTTTTCTCGCCGAACAAAGGCCCCACGAAGTTGTCCGGATCGGAGTACGAACCATTCCAGCCCAGCAGGTGCAGGGCATGGTCGCCCGGAGACTGCACCTTCTGCAGGTACCCGTCCGTCCAGTCCACCGGGACCGGCTTGATGTTCAGGCCGACGGCGGTGAGCTGCCTGCTGAGTTCCGCATAGATTTTTTCGGGTGTCGGCAGGTACGGCCTGGTCACATTCAGGGGGTAGTAGAACTTGAGTTCCTCGCCCTTGTAGCCGGCCTCCTCCAGAAGCGCTTTGGCCTTGGCCGGATCATGGCCCAGGGAGGGGGCGTTGTTATTGAAGCCGCTGAGTTTGGGCGGAACGAACTGGGACGCCTGGGCGGTGTTGTCGATGAAGAAGCGGCGGATCAGCGTTTCTTTGTCCACCGCCAGCTCGATGGCCTGGCGCACCTTGATGTTCTGCAGGATGGGCACATCCTGGTTCATGCCGAGGTACATCACGGAGAACGGGTCCCGCTGGATGATCTGCTTCCCGCGCTTGACGAGCTGGTCGAAGTTGCCCACGGTGACGGCGTCATAACCGTCGATCTTCCCGTCGAGGAGGGCCTGGAGCCGGGACTGCGGATGGTCGTAGGTGACGAAGTTGATGGTGCCGATCTGGCCCTTGTCGCCCCAGTAGTCCTTGTTGCTGACCAGCTTCACGCTGGAGTCCTCCCAGGCTGCGAAGCTGTAGGGGCCCGTGCCCACGGGATGCAGGGCATAGGCCGAGACCGGCTGGCCGTCGCGGCTCTGGCTGAGGCTGTCCGCTTTCTGCGCCGCCATGGCAGTCGGCGAGGACATCGCGAAGGCCGGGAGCGTCAGGGCCTGGAGGAACCCGGTGAAGGGCTGCGTGAGGTCGATCCGGACATTCCCGGGGGTAAGTGCAGTGCAGCCCTTGTAGATGGACAGCGAGGCCTGGTCGGCGTGGGCCTTGAAGACGCCCTTGAACGATGTGCCCGGGGCCTGCTTCCGCAGGCTTTCGGGGAAGGTGAACCACCGGTTGAAGTTGGTGCAGACCGCTGCCGCATCGAAGGGGGAGCCGTCCTGGAAGGTGACGCCTTCACGGAGCTTGAAGGTGTAGGCGCGGCCTTCACTGGACTCTGCCCACTCGGTGGCCAGCAGTGGAGTGGGAAGTCCGGTTGTCTGGTCCACTCCGACGAGGCCTTCGAGGACCTGGCGGGTGATCCGGTAGGACTCGACGTCAGAGGCCAGGGCAGGATCGAGTCCCAGCGGCTGGGCCGCGGTGCCGAAGGTGAATGTCGCCGTGGGCGCGGCGGGTGCCGAGCTGGTCGGAACCGCAGACGACGACGCCGGTGCCGGAGCGGGCGTGCCCGTGCACGAGGCCAGAAGCAGCGACAGGACCCCTGCGCCGATACTGACTGCAATGCGGCGCGATTTACTGCTGGGCACTCGATGATCACCTCTGGACGGCAGGAAGGCCCGCGGACAACGGACCGGTCCCCAGTCTAATTGACCGATCCTGGACACCCGCCGGGTGCGTGCCGGCCGCGCGCCGCGGTGCATGCCGGGCTGCCGCCAGCCTTTGCTGAGGGCAAGAAAGGAGGCCCGCACCGTGCGGTGCGGGCCTCGATTTCTCCAGGATCGGTCCAGGGAGTCAGTCTGGAGCCGGAGCAGGAGCGTGCAGGGTTGCCTACTTCGGCATCAGGACGGAGTCCACCAGGTAGACCGTGGCGTTGGCCGTCTGAACGCCGCCACAGATGACGCTGGCGTCATCGACCTTCAGCGCATCCTTGGTGCCTGTCACGGTGACCGACCCGCCCTGGACCGTCTTGTGGGTGCCCACAATCTTGTCAGGAGTGATCTGACCCGGAACCACGTGGTAGGTCAGGATCTTGCTCAGGAGGGCGTCGTCGGTCTTGAGCGTTTCGATGGTGGCGGCGTCGATCTTGGCGAACGCGTCATCCACCGGTGCGAAGACCGTGAATTCACTGCCATTGAGCGTGTCCACGAGGTTGACCTTCGGGTTGAGCTTGCCGGACACGGCTGCCGTGAGGGTGGTCAGCAGCGGGTTGTTCGAGGCTGCAACCGCAACCGGATCGAGGGCCATCCCTGCTACCGAGCCGGCGCCGCTGGGAACCTTTTCCGCGTAACCGGCGCAGCCGGGGCCAACCAGGTTGGCGGCCGGATCCATGGCGGCCGAAGAGCTGGCGGACGGTGACGGTGCCATGCTCGAGGCGGACGGCGTCGAAGCCGGTGCGGAAGAGCTGTTCGCCGTCGTGGCTGAACCGCCGCAGGCGGTCAGGCTGAGCAGTGCTGCAGCTGCAACACCTGCGACGGTGAAAGTTGTGCGCTTGAATGACTGCATTTCGATTCTCCTTGTTAGTGCCGACCATTGCCTGCGGTGAACGACTTTGCCGATCACTGCACTGGCTGAATTTCCGACTGCGGGCACCGACCCTTGGTTGGTGTCTCAATGGGTATTCGGCCGTTCGGCGGGAATGGATGGGTGGACGGGGAGAATCTTTTTTCCGAGGATCCCCCGGACGCTGGCGCAGGGAAGTTAAACGAAGGAATCCCGGACCGTGAGGCCCGGGATTCCAAGGGTTGTGCAGTTGTGCGCAAGGGGGGACTTGAACCCCCACGCCCGAAGGCACAGGAACCTAAATCCTGCGTGTCTGCCAATTTCACCACTCGCGCGCGCCGCCGTCGTGCATGTTTTCCTGCTGTTCCTGCGGATGCAGGGAACGTCCGACGGCGGATTCCAGGCTCCAGTGTACCTGCCGGGAGCGCCATCCGCTCGATGGGCCGGTGTGCCGCACGCGGCCTGGCGAAAACGACTAGGACAGTCCGAGGTCCCGGCGCAGCTTGGCCACATGGCCGGTGGCCCGCACGTTGTACTGGGCTATGGAGACCATGCCGTCCGCGTCCACCACAATGGTGGACCGGATGAGGCCCTCATAGGTCCGCCCGTAGTTCTTCTTCTCCCCCCAGGCACCGTAGGCCTCAGCCACGGCGTGGTCTTCGTCGGACAGGAGCGGGAACGTCAGCCCTTCTTTTTCTGCGAATGTGGCGAGCTTCCCGACCGGATCCGGAGACACGCCGACGACGTCGTAGCCTTCGCGTTGCAGGGAGGCGAGCGTGTCGCGGAAGTCGCACGCTTCCTTGGTGCAGCCCGGCGTCGACGCCGCCGGGTAGAAGTACACGATGGTGTTCCGGCCGCGGTAATCCTTCAGGCTGACGTCCTTCCCTGCGGAATCCTTCAACGTAAAGTCCGGTGCCGGAGTGCCGGGAGTGAGTCGTTCAGCCAAGATTTTCTCCTTAGGAATGTTCTGGACATCCAAGCTTAGTAAGCGGGGGAGCGAGGGACGAATCCCACGCTGGCTATACTAAGTTGTATGCCTGATATGGATCGCTGGCCCACAGGGCGCCTCTTGTCCACCGCGGCACGTCTCGTGGAACACTCCTGGAACGAGAAGCTGGGAGCCATCGGGCTCACCCATGCCGGAGTGATCGCCATGGAGGTACTTTCCCTTAACGGACCCATGACGCAGGCCCAGCTGGCCCAATTGGTCCGCGTCCAGGCCCAGACCATGGGAAAAACACTCAGCCGGCTCGAGGTCCACGGCCACATCCGGCGCGAGCGCAGCACGTCCGACCGCCGAAGCCATGTGGTGTCCCTGACCGAGCGCGGGGTGGAAGCTGTGGCCGCTGCGGCGGACATGGAACGAACAGTTCTTGCCGCCGCTTCCATCGACCCGGACATCCTTCGCCAGGAGCTCCAGGCGGTGGTGACCGTCCTGGCCAGCCGTTTTTCCTCGCCTGAGACCAAGGCAATTGTGGCAAGTGCCGAATCCGGCCTGACTGTCGACGCGAACAGCGCCAACTGACCAGCTGATTGACTACCCCAGGAGCCGGACGGCAATGGCCTCCAGCGCCTGGACGTCCCAGCCCTTATTCAGGGGACCCAATTTGGCCTGCAAGACGGCCATGACGCCCATCTCCAGCAAAGCCTGTAAAGCCGAACCGGGGTTTTCGCTGAACTCGAGGCTGCTTTCCAATATCCCCAGCGCGTCGGCATCCGTGGAGGCGCAGGCAGGGAGGCCGCCATCGCGGCGCCAAGCGCGTCGGCGTCGGCTTCGATCGTGCCCGTCACAGTAAACCGAAAGACAGCCATGGTTAGCCCCTCCCACACCTAGTGTCCTGCGTCTGAAATTCGCTTCGTAATTATAGAATGGGGTATGGCGAACGTTGGACGGCCGAAGGCCCCTCTGGAATTGTCGGATGAAGAGCGGGAAACACTTTCCCGGTGGGCTCGCAGGGCCAAGTCGGCACAGGCGCTGGCCACGCGTTCGAAGATCGTACTGGGCAGCGCCGAGGGTCTGAGCAACGTGGAGGTCGGTGTCCGGTGCGGGGTTGAACCTCATACCGTGGCGAAGTGGCGGCGCCGTTTCCTGGAGCGCCGGCTGGACGGGCTGGTCGATGATCCCAGGCCCGGCCGTCCGGCCAGTATCACCAGTGATCAGGTCGAGGATGTCGTGGTTGCGACGCTGGAATCGACGCCGAAGAATGCCACGCACTGGTCCCGGGCGAAGATGGCCG
>NZ_JARCCY010000089.1:0-5206 GCF_039907775.1 Arthrobacter sp. CC3 | reverse complement strand
GCAGGCGTTGCCGCCACCCTCGTCTCGCGACCCAACTCGGCCACAATGCCAATACGTGTCACGTTCACTCTCCCTCAAACATGTAATATGCCCTATTGGCTGGATTCCGCAGCCGGGCACAACTGACTCTTGTTGCTTAACTCGGGTCGTCACCAAGAGGGTGACGGTCCCCTGGACCTAACGCCTAGTAGCGCGCACAATGAGCGGCATCGCAGACCGGCTGCCACGCGGGTCGATGATGATACTGCAGCAAGCCGAGCTGCCAGCAAAGTTTCGTACGGCTGATAGTTAAAGCTCGGACCGTCCGAGTCCAGTGAACGGAGTACCTCGCGAAGTCGTTACATCGCCGTGGCTGATGGGGAACCCGAAAGGCAAGCTTGAAAATCTATCAATGGAGTCCAACACTCGTGGGTCGTTGAGCTCCTGGAGCCTTGGGTTGGGGCCACCACCGGTTTAAGGCTCCAGGAGCTCAACGATCATCGCCATGCCTTGGCCACCTGCCACGCACATTGTCTGGAGTCCGTATTTCTTGTTGTGCCAACGGAGGGAGTTCAGGAGCGTAGTCGTAATGCGTGCCCCGGACATTCCGAAGGGGTGTCCCAAAGCGATTGCCCCGCCATTGACGTTGACCTTCTCAAGGGGGAAGCCGAGTTCCTTGTAGGAAGGGATGACCTGGGCAGCAAAGGCCTCGTTGATCTCGACCAAATCAATGTCATTGGCCGTTAGGCCTGCGACCTTGAGAGCCTTTCGGCTCGCTTCAACCGGCCCCAGTCCCATGATCTCCGGCGACAGCGCGGAACTTGCTGTGGAAAGTATTTTGGCCAATGGCCGAATTCCTAGCTCATTTGCGCGGTCAGAGCTCATGATGATCAATGCGGCAGCGCCGTCGTTGAGGGGGCAGGAATTCCCGGCGGTGATGGAGCCGCCCTCGCGAAAGACGGGTTCAAGTCCCGATAGACCCTCCAAGGTGGTGCCAGGCCGGGGGCTGTCATCACGGTCGATTCTTGTTCCGTCTGGAAGGCGGACCGGTGTAATGTCCGCGTCCCAGAATCCTTCCGTCTGACGCTGGGCTGCAAGTTGCTGGCTCCTAAGGGAGAACTCGTCCATTTCGGAACGTGTCACGCCATGGATACTGGCTACGTTTTCCGCTGTTTCACCCATGGAGATGAACGCGTCGGGGACCCCGCCGGTCTCGCGGGGATCGGTCCAAGGGCTAATGACCGGTCGGGAAACGAATATGGGGTTCCGTTGTTCCGGCGTGGGGTCGGGGGACGCAACACGCGAAACCATTTCCAGCCCCAGCGACAGGAATATCTCTCCATCACCGGACCGAATGGCTTGATCTGCCATCCGCGTAGTCTGCATGCTGGAAGCGCAGTATTTATTAACGGTGGTGCCGGGAACGTTGTCCAGTCCGAGCAGGATGGGCAAGAGTCGAGCCAGATTACCACCCTGTTCGCCAGCCGCCAGACTACATCCAAGAAGCACTTCGTCTATGTCCCGAGGGTCCAGCTGGGGCACCTGCGCCAACGCGGCATTCGATATTTGAAGCAGGATGTCATCGGCGCGCAGGTCCTTCAATGACCCTTTGAAGGCTTTGCCAATAGGAGAACGTGCGGTGGCGACTATGACGGCTTCACGCATGCTGTTCACGCAGTCCCTGGATGATTTCTCGTACGGCCAGCATGTGACGCAAATAGAAGTGGAGCCCCATTTCCCACGTGAATCCAAGCCCTCCGTGGACCTGGAGGGCCAACTCGGCAGCCTTGATAGCCTGATTCACCGCAAATGCAGACCCTCGAAAGGCCTCTTCTTCCTGCGTGCTTGCCCAAATTGTGGCAGTCTCGCCCATTTCCACAGCAATCAAGGCGTTGGCGAGATGGTGTTTGACGGCTTGGAACGAGCCAATTGGCTTCCCGAACTGCTTGCGTTCCTTCGCGAAGGCCACCGCATCGTCCAACATGCGCTCGGCGGCGCCGACCGCCTCGGCCGCGAGAACCACGGCGATCTCACGGGCAGCTACAGGCGACAAGGTGGATTCGACATTCGCTTCGATTCCGCGCAGCGTGATAGCTAGGGTGTCCTCGACCGCTCCGGGCCGTCCGCTGGTGACAGACTCGGCAGCTGACCCGAGACCCGCCAATATGGGTGTAGTTGGATCTTGACCGAAAGGGATGTAAGAGGTCCCGGCTGGAAGCGTGGCTGACGGAAGTGCAAGGGTGACCGGTCCGTCGATGCCGCGGGCCACCACTGAATGCCGCTTGGCCAAAATCGTGGCTACCAGCGGGAGTTGGATGCACCCACGCCCCCACGTTCGGGCCACATCTACGAGGTCCCGGAGCGTAGCGCCTTCGCCGTCTTCAACGATTCCGATCTCGTCCCATCCTCCCTCGGCGATAAGGTCCCAAGACAGCGGGGTGGGCCCTTCAGCGTACGTTGCTATGTTGCTATTGCCGGTCGCATGAAAGATGAGGTCCTTGATGGCCTCGCTCGAGATCTGTCCCAGCTCTCCTGCAACAGTGGTGATTGAATTGTTCATCGCGGCAGCCTCAGTACTCGTTCGGAAATGATGTTTCGCTGGATTTCGTTGGTTCCGGAATAGATACTCACGGCTTTAGATTCCAAATATTGGTTTCTCCAGTGTTCCCGGTCCCCGGGCACCATCGCTCGTAGCCCGAGGCGGGCGACATCTTGCCACAGCTCGCTCCAAAGCACCTTGAGAATTGAGACTGCCCGCCAGAACTCGCTGCCATGGCCCGACTCGAGGTCGACAACCTTGGAAAGCTGCCAGCGGAGCAGCTCCGTTCGGATGTCGAGGTCCTCGAGTTCGCCGGCCAATTCCGGACGGCCAGCGCACGACGCAAGTAGCAGATCCATATCTGCTCGGATTTCCACGTACCGGGTGGCAGTCTCGGTGCCACCCCGCTCGTCCGTGAGCACCTTCATCGCGATGGCCCAGCCGTCGCCTTCTTCTCCGACTCTGTCGTCTTCGGCGACAAACGTGTCTTCGAACTGCACTTCGGCGAAGTGTACGGCGCCAGAGATCTGTTTGATGTCATTGACCAGAACGCCCGGCTGATTCATGTCGACTAGGAACATCCCGAGGTTCTTATACCGCGGAGCCCCTCGATCTGTTTGGGCAAGGACCAGGCAACGGGAGGCGTGCTGGACGAAACTTGTCCACGTCTTGCGGCCAGAAATCAGATACCCGCCTTCGGTCTTTCTGGCGATTGTCGAGACCCCGGCCAAGTCCGACCCGGCACCGGGCTCAGAGAATCCCTGGCACCAGACCTCTTCGCCGCTGAGGATTTTAGGCAAGTACTTGGCTCGCTGGGCCTCTGTCCCGTGCGACACCAGCATGGGGGCCGTGAGAATTTTGCCCACCCGCGCCAATCCATCCGGGGCCTGAGCTTTTGCCGCCAGGACGTGAAACACGACCTCTTCCGCGAGTCCAAGTCCTTGCCCTCCGAACTCTTTCGGCAGCCCGAGGCCAGCGAACCCCCCGGCGCTTAGTTGGCGGTCCCATTCACGCCGGAATTCGTCGGCTTCTGTGTTGCTCAGGGCGCCCCGGTGTTCGCGCCATCGGGTGGGAACATTGGCAGCCAGCCAAGCCTCGGCCCTAACCGCGAAGTCCTCAACCGCGTGGGCGTTATCGTCGCTATTCATTGCATCCATCCTCTCAACCAAACGGTTGGTCGATTAATTGTCTATGACTATAGTAGCCGCAATTTCACAGGAATCTGAAGAGTCTCTTGAGATTCCTTTTACCTGCCGGTCCAGGACGGCTCGGAAGCGCTCTCAACCTGTCATTCGACGCGACCTCCACAGCAGCACTAAGCAGGCGTTGCTTGCTGTTGGGGGCACCGTCGGCCGGGAGGACCGCTGACGGTCACCGAAAAACTGGACAACGCCACGCCACCTGTTGCACACCTTTTTCGGGCTCCTGGAACGGCGGGCGTGCCGGTGCTCAATTTCCCGCAGCCATAGGGGCTGCCGACGGCTCCCCGCCACTTCAGATCGCCGTGTAGCCGCCGTTGACGGAGTAGTTAGCTCCAGTCACGAATGACGCGTCGTTTGACGCAAGAAAACTAACGACCGCCGCAACTTCGGCTGAGCTGGCCAGGCGTGCTATCGGATGCTTTGCCGCGAGGACGTTCTTCTGTGCGGTGCTACGGGACGAAATCGTGGTATTGACATATCCCGGTGTGACCAAATTGACGCGTACACGACGGCCGGCATATTCGACCGCGGCCGTCCGGATAAGTCCGAGTATGGCGTGCTTGGCTGCCGTGTATGAGGAGGCGCCGGGCAACCCGACAAGTGATCCGACTGAGCCCATGTTGATGATCGATCCGGCCGTCACACAGATGGTCCATGGTTGAGATGGGTACGCACGAAATCTCCGATGACAGTGAGGCTGGCGCCTGCTTGATCAAGCATCGGGAAAAATGTCCAGATATGGACCATGCCTTCAGTCAGGGACAATTCTACGGATCCGCCGGCAGTTCGGACGCTTTCGGCGAATCGTACCGAGTCGTCGCGAAGCACCTCCGAGTTGCTTGCCAGAAGCAGAACCGGCGGAAGATCATGGTGCTCACCCCATACCGGTGAGCAGTACGGCGCTTCGTGGGGATCGGTGTCGCCGATGTAGACCTTGCCCATGTTGACGACCATCGCACGGTCGATCAACGGATCGCTCTTCGCATTAGTGATGGCTGATTCGCCCTCGCCTGCGAGATCAAGAAGCGGGGAGATTGCGACGCCGGCGGCCGGGCGCGGGTCCCCAGCGTCGCGCAATGCCATCAGTGTTGCCATGGCGAGACCGCCTCCCGCTGAGTCTCCGCTGATCACGATCTGAGACGGCGCCCACTGGTTCAGCGCCCACAGGTAAACGGTTCTGGCGTCTTCTACAGGTGCCGGAAAAGCATTCTCAGGCGACAGTCGATAGTCAGGCACAATGACCCCTGAGCCTGTTGCCGCAGAAAGCCGGTATGCGAAGTTTCGGTAGGCCGAAGACGATCCCATCACATAACCGCCGCTGTGGAAATGCAGGATGATGCGGTCCTCCCGGGAGCCTGGGGCCGACACTTTTAGCCCGGCAACCCCATCAGCATCGACCGGCTCCGTATGGGCGTCTGCTGGGAGATCAAATGCGGCGGCCATTGTTTCAAAGCCTGCGCGCCAGTCCTCAATGGGGGCGCCTACC
>NZ_JARCCY010000088.1:0-3480 GCF_039907775.1 Arthrobacter sp. CC3 | reverse complement strand
TTGTGGTGTTGTTATTTTGTTGTGTTTTGTTCCTGCAACGCAACGGGTTTGTTGGTTGGGAACCACATAGTGGACGCAAGCAGTCTTGTTTCTTTGTACCACCCCGTGGTGCAAACCCCTTTTGAAGTCGGGTTTGCGGGGTGGTGTGTGGTGTAAGTTATCGGCCTATTAGTACCGGTCAGCTTCACGAGTCGTTAGTCCTCGCTTCCACATCCGGCCTATCAACCCAGTGGTCTGGCTGGGGGCCTCTCACACACAAGGTGTATGGAAATCTCATCTCGAAGCGAGCTTCCCGCTTAGATGCTTTCAGCGGTTATCCCATCCGAACGTAGCTAATCAGCGGTGCACTTGGCAGTACAACTGACACACCAGAGGTTCGTCCGTCCCGGTCCTCTCGTACTAAGGACAGCCCTTCTCAAATTTCCTGCGCGCGCAGCGGATAGGGACCGAACTGTCTCACGACGTTCTAAACCCAGCTCGCGTACCGCTTTAATGGGCGAACAGCCCAACCCTTGGGACCTACTCCAGCCCCAGGATGCGACGAGCCGACATCGAGGTGCCAAACCATGCCGTCGATATGGACTCTTGGGCAAGATCAGCCTGTTATCCCCGAGGTACCTTTTATCCGTTGAGCGACGGCCATTCCACAATGTACCGCCGGATCACTAGTCCCGACTTTCGTCCCTGCTCGAGATGTCTCTCTCACAGTCAAGCTCCCTTGTGCACTTACACTCGACACCTGATTGCCAACCAGGCTGAGGGAACCTTTGGGCGCCTCCGTTACTTTTTAGGAGGCAACCGCCCCAGTTAAACTACCCATCAGGCACTGTCCCTGACCCGGATTACGGGCCGAAGTTAGATGTCCAAAGTGACCAGAGTGGTATTTCAACGATGACTCCACCCGAACTGGCGTCCGGGCTTCAACGTCTCCCACCTATCCTACACAAGCCACTCCGAACACCAATACCAAACTATAGTAAAGGTCTCGGGGTCTTTCCGTCCTGCTGCGCGTAACGAGCATCTTTACTCGTACTGCAATTTCGCCGAGTTTATGGTTGAGACAGCGGGGAAGTCGTTACTCCATTCGTGCAGGTCGGAACTTACCCGACAAGGAATTTCGCTACCTTAGGATGGTTATAGTTACCACCGCCGTTTACTGGGGCTTAAATTCTCAGCTTCGCCTTGCGGCTAACCGGTCCTCTTAACCTTCCAGCACCGGGCAGGAGTCAGTCCGTATACATCGTCTTGCGACTTCGCACGGACCTGTGTTTTTAGTAAACAGTCGCTTCCCCCTGGTCTCTGCGGCCCCGATCCCCTCCCACCAGCGTGTGGTGTTCAAGGTTGGGGCCCCCCTTCTCCCGAAGTTACGGGGGCATTTTGCCGAGTTCCTTAACCATAATTCTCTCGATCGCCTTAGTATTCTCTACCTGATCACCTGTGTCGGTTTGGGGTACGGGCGGCTAAAACCTCGCGTCGATGCTTTTCTAGGCAGCATAGGATCACCGAATCCCCCCCTACGGGGGTCCCGTCAGGTCTCAGGCATCATGAACGGCGGATTTGCCTACCGTTCGCCCTACATCCTTGGACCGGGACAACCATCGCCCGGCTCGGCTACCTTCCTGCGTCACACCTGTTAATACGCTTACCTCCCAGGATCAGGTCCCGCGCTCCACCAAAAACCGCACACCACAAGGGTGATTGGTCAGGCTTCGGGCAGTTAGTATCCCCTGTTCAGCATGGGCGGTTTTTCGCCGGTACGGGAATATCAACCCGTTGTCCATCGACTACGCCTGTCGGCCTCGCCTTAGGTCCCGACTTACCCAGGGCAGATTAGCTTGACCCTGGAACCCTTGATCATTCGGCGGACGGGTTTCTCACCCGTCTTTCGCTACTCATGCCTGCATTCTCACTCGTGTAGGCTCCACCGCTGGTTTACACCGCGACTTCACTGCCCACACGACGCTCCCCTACCCATCCACACTCCTGAACCACAAAGGCTTGGATAAAATGTGAATGCCACAACTTCGGCGGTGTACTTGAGCCCCGCTACATTGTCGGCGCGGAATCACTTGACCAGTGAGCTATTACGCACTCTTTTAAGGATGGCTGCTTCTAAGCCAACCTCCTGGTTGTCTTCGCAACTCCACATCCTTTCCCACTTAGCACACGCTTAGGGGCCTTAGTTGGTGGTCTGGGCTGTTTCCCTCTCGACTATGAAGCTTATCCCCCACAGTCTCACTGCTGCGCTCTCACTTACCGGCATTCGGAGTTTGGCTGACGTCAGTAACCTTGTAGGGCCCATTAGCCATCCAGTAGCTCTACCTCCGGTAAGAAACACGCAACGCTGCACCTAAATGCATTTCGGGGAGAACCAGCTATCACGAAGTTTGATTGGCCTTTCACCCCTACCCACAGCTCATCCCCTCCATTTTCAACTGAAGTGGGTTCGGTCCTCCACGACGTCTTACCGTCGCTTCAACCTGGCCATGGGTAGATCACTTCGCTTCGGGTCTAGATCACGCCACTGCAACGCCCTATTCAGACTCGCTTTCGCTACGGCTGCCCCACACGGGTTAACCTCGCGACGTAACACTAACTCGCAGGCTCATTCTTCAAAAGGCACGCCGTCACCAGAATCAGACTGGCTCCGACGGATTGTAAGCACACGGTTTCAGGTACTGTTTCACTCCCCTCCCGGGGTACTTTTCACCTTTCCCTCACGGTACTGGTCCGCTATCGGTCATTAGGGAGTATTTAGGCTTATCAGGTGGTCCTGACAGATTCGCACGGGATTTCTCGGGCCCCGTGCTACTTGGGATACTTCCCAGGCGGTACACAACATTACGGTTACGGGGCTCACACCCTCTCTGGCCGGCCTTTCAAGACCGTTCACCTATGCCTGCACATCACACCTCGCTGTCCCGGCAGAGACAGCACGGAAAGTCCCGCAACCCCGACCATGCAACGCCCGCCGGCTATCACACATGGAACGGTTTAGCCTGATCCGCGTTCGCTCGCCACTACTAACGGAATCACTATTGTTTTCTCTTCCTGCGGGTACTGAGATGTTTCACTTCCCCGCGTTCCCTCCACGCACCCTATGTGTTCAGATGCGGGTCACCAGGCAGCTCGCGCCCCTGGCGGGGTTTCCCCATTCGGACACCCTGGGATCACAGTCCGGTTATCGACTCCCCCAGGCTTATCGCAGATTCCTACGTCCTTCTTCGGCTCCTAATGCCAAGGCATCCACCGTGTGCTCTTAAAAACTTGACCACAAAAGATCAAAAAAACTAATTTTCGAGAGAACCACGAAAACCAACCACACCCAACAACCACACCCCCAAAGGAATGCCATCATCACGCGCAGCCAGATCCAGGTTCATATTCTTGGAAATTGCTTCTTATAAAAGATGCTCGCGTCCACTATGTAGTTCTCAAACAACAACCCCGTACCACACACCCCACACACACCCGCCCCGA
>NZ_JARCCY010000087.1:0-1916 GCF_039907775.1 Arthrobacter sp. CC3 | reverse complement strand
CCCCTCACCCGCACCGTTCCAGGACACGCTCCGAAGAACAGCATCCGTACTGGGTGCCGGCAAAAAACCAGCGGCCGCTACTTGTTGATATTCCACCCGTGAGCACCCGCCGCAGAACAATCGTCTGCGCAACGGGCGTTACTCCTGACAAACCCGCCACACTCACATACATGAGGCACGGTGCTTGTAGGTGCTCCTTAGAAAGGAGGTGATCCAGCCGCACCTTCCGGTACGGCTACCTTGTTACGACTTAGTCCCAATCGCCAGTCCCACCTTCGACAGCTCCCTCCCACAAGGGGTTAGGCCACCGGCTTCGGGTGTTACCAACTTTCGTGACTTGACGGGCGGTGTGTACAAGGCCCGGGAACGTATTCACCGCAGCGTTGCTGATCTGCGATTACTAGCGACTCCGACTTCATGGGGTCGAGTTGCAGACCCCAATCCGAACTGAGACCGGCTTTTTGGGATTAGCTCCACCTCACAGTATCGCAACCCTTTGTACCGGCCATTGTAGCATGCGTGAAGCCCAAGACATAAGGGGCATGATGATTTGACGTCGTCCCCACCTTCCTCCGAGTTGACCCCGGCAGTCTCCCATGAGTCCCCGCCATTACGCGCTGGCAACATGGAACGAGGGTTGCGCTCGTTGCGGGACTTAACCCAACATCTCACGACACGAGCTGACGACAACCATGCACCACCTGTGAACCGGCCCCAAAGGGGAAGGACTGTTTCCAGCCCGGTCCGGCCCATGTCAAGCCTTGGTAAGGTTCTTCGCGTTGCATCGAATTAATCCGCATGCTCCGCCGCTTGTGCGGGCCCCCGTCAATTCCTTTGAGTTTTAGCCTTGCGGCCGTACTCCCCAGGCGGGGCACTTAATGCGTTAGCTACGGCGCGGAAAACGTGGAATGTCCCCCACACCTAGTGCCCAACGTTTACGGCATGGACTACCAGGGTATCTAATCCTGTTCGCTCCCCATGCTTTCGCTCCTCAGCGTCAGTTAATGCCCAGAGACCTGCCTTCGCCATCGGTGTTCCTCCTGATATCTGCGCATTTCACCGCTACACCAGGAATTCCAGTCTCCCCTACATCACTCTAGTCTGCCCGTACCCACCGCAGATCCGGAGTTGAGCCCCGGACTTTCACGGCAGACGCGACAAACCGCCTACGAGCTCTTTACGCCCAATAATTCCGGATAACGCTTGCGCCCTACGTATTACCGCGGCTGCTGGCACGTAGTTAGCCGGCGCTTCTTCTGCAGGTACCGTCACTTTCGCTTCTTCCCTACTGAAAGAGGTTTACAACCCGAAGGCCGTCATCCCTCACGCGGCGTCGCTGCATCAGGCTTTCGCCCATTGTGCAATATTCCCCACTGCTGCCTCCCGTAGGAGTCTGGGCCGTGTCTCAGTCCCAGTGTGGCCGGTCACCCTCTCAGGCCGGCTACCCGTCGTCGCCTTGGTGAGCCATTACCTCACCAACAAGCTGATAGGCCGCGAGTCCATCCAAAACCACAAAAAGCTTTCCACCCCCCACCATGCGATGAGGAGTCATATCCGGTATTAGACCCAGTTTCCCAGGCTTATCCCAGAGTTAAGGGCAGGTTACTCACGTGTTACTCACCCGTTCGCCACTAATCACCCCAGCAAGCTGGAGGTCATCGTTCGACTTGCATGTGTTAAGCACGCCGCCAGCGTTCATCCTGAGCCAGGATCAAACTCTCCGTTGAAGTAAAACAAAAACAGACACACCATGCGCCCCCGGGAAAACGGGATACACACAATGCACAAAATTTGAAACCAGCTGTAAAAACCAGACCATCCACGGGATGGACAATCCAGTCAATTCAACCAATTCAATACAAAAAATTGGTATCAACAAACTTGGCACACTATTGAGTTCTCAAACAACAGACACA
>NZ_JARCCY010000086.1:0-5628 GCF_039907775.1 Arthrobacter sp. CC3 | reverse complement strand
GTCGCTATCTTTCCGCATCAGCGGCGGCGACTCGAATTACTTTACACGACCAGAGGACCCCGCACAAATCCACCCGCGAACGGTGGGACTGGGCCGGAAACCTGCGGAATTCCGCGGTTTTCCGGCCGATCTTGCCCTCTTGGGATGCCCCACGGCACCGAAACGGCTTATGTGGACTGAGTCACAGCAAATACGAACGTAAAGTCAGCCTCCCGCGGCGTCAGCCGGTAGCCCTCCAATACGCCCGGGCCGCAGGCGGCGGTTCCGATCCCGTGCACGGCGTGGTCGAGGTACACGTAGCTGCGGCCGTCCGGAACAAGGTCCGGCCGGTGGTTTGCGGTATCCAGTACATCCAGGCTGTACGGGCGCACGGTGAGTGCGAAGGGCTCACCCGCTATGGTGAGCCGGCCGCCGTCGAGCTCCAACCCTGCCGCGTGCACACCGGAACGGGCGCCGGACTCCTGGGGCCGGACGTATTCGACGTCCATGTCGGCCGCCGGCATGCGATGCCAGCCAAGCCTGGTGCCCTGGCCCGTATCCGGGTAGCTCTGATGCGGCCCCTGGCCGAACCACTCCACGGACTCCGCCACTGAGCCCAGCACGAGTTCCACGCCTATCCGGGCCCACGGCACTGGCCGGCCGGCGTTGACCCACGAACCGTCGGGCCGGACCGATGTCCGAAGGCTGATGGTGGACCCGTCACTGGTCCAGACGTATTCGGCGAGGACACCGAACTGCTTGCCCGCGGCAGCAACCCGTGTCCGCACCACCAGTTCTTCGCCGCCGTCTGCCGAGGGGCGGGAGGAGATGCCCACCAGCCGCGGATGCATCCGGTTGAGCCCCGCGTCCAGCCACTGTGTGGCCACAGGACGCGGATCCGGGCTGCCCCACTCCGCGCCGAGATCGTTGTCCGTGGGTGCACGCCACAGCAGCAGCCGGAACCCCTCGACCGCAGTCTCGCCCAGCCGGATGAGCGAACCCGATGTCCGTTCGAAGACAGCCGGTCCCAGGCGGAGGAAATCACCGTCCACGTCCACGCCGGCCGCGGCCGCCGGCGCAGGGGCCACCCGCACGTTGGCTGACGCCTGGCCCCAGGCAACTTCGTGGCCTGCCTCCGCCCACACTGCGTCGTTTGCGAGCACCGCGCTGACCGTCAGCACCGCCGGTGCCTGCGCCGCCAGCCCCGGCGCCTGATCACCCGCCGCCGGCGCGTGCGCGGCACGTTCCAGCAGTCCGGGCGGCAGCTGGATACCGGCAGATTCGTGCGGCGCCACGGGCGCGACGTCAACACGACCGCCGTCGACCGTCACGCCGTCGGCCTCCACGGTGTAGCGGAACTCAAGCCCCGACGTGTCGGCGAAATCGAAGCGGTTGGTGATCGAGAACGCGGACCAGTCCCCGGCCACCTCAATGGCCAGCGGCTCGATGACTTTCTTGAAATCCAGGAGGCCCGGGCGGGGGACGCGGTTGGCGTCCACGAGGCCGTCCGTGACGAAGTTGCCGTCGTGGACTTCCTCGCCGAAGTCGCCGCCGTACACGAAGTACTCCGTGCCGTCCGGGCCCGTGCGGGTGATGCCGTGCTCCAGCCATTCCCACACGAAGCCGCCCATGAGCCTGGGGTGGCGATGAAAGAGCTCCTGGTACTCGGACATGCCGCCCGGCCCGTTGCCCATGGCGTGGACGTACTCGCACAGGACAAAGGGCATTGCACGGCGCCGCGCGTCCAGCTCCGCATCGTCCAGGGGAGGTTCCACGCCCTGGCCGATCAGCGCCGTCTCAGCCTGGCTGGCGTACATCCGCGAGTAGACGTCCACGTACGCCGAGCTCCAGTCGCCCTCATAGTGGATGGGCCTGGACGGGTCGCGGAGTTTGGTCCAGCGGGACATCGCCGCCAGGTTCTCGCCCGTGCCTGCCTCATTGCCCAGGGACCACATGATCACCGAGGCGTGGTTCTTGTCCCGTTCCACAGTCCGGGACATCCGGTCGAGAAGGGCCGGCTGCCACTGCGGATCCGCGCTGGGGTTCTGTTTCCAGCCGCCCTCTTCGAAACCGTGCGTTTCAAGATCGCACTCAAGCACAACGTAGAAGCCGAGCCGGTCCGCCAGCGCCAGGAAATCCGGATGCGGCGGGTAATGCGAAGTCCGGATGGCGTTGATATTGTGCTGCTTCATCAGCCGCAGCTCGCTCTCCATGACGTCCCTCGGGACCACGCGGCCCAGCTTGGGATGGTTCTCGTGGCGGTTGACGCCGCGGAGCAGGATCCGCTGGCCGTTCACTTTGAACTGCGCGTCCTCGATAACGATGCTCCGGAAGCCGATCTGCACCGCAACGGTCTCCCCCGGCCCGCCCGTGGTGGCTGTGCTGACGGTGGCGTCGTACAGCCGCGGCATTTCTGCCGACCACGGCGAAATCCCCGGGATCCGGTGTTCGTCCCCGGCGGGCAGTTCCAGCCCCAGTTCCGGAACGCGCACGACGGCGGCAATCGCCTTACCAGCCCGGCTCGCCTCAACGCGCAGGATGCCTTCGCCGGTGTGATGATCAAAGTCCGCGTGGACGAAGACGTCGTCGATTCCGTCCGCCGGCCGCGCCCGCAGCGTCACGTCGCGGAAGATGCCCGGCAGCCACCACATGTCCTGGTCCTCGACGTAGCTGGCCGCCGAGAACTGCGCCACCTGTACTGCCAGCACGTTCCTGCCCGGCACCAGGACGCCCGAGGCATCGAATTCGTGGGCAAGCCGGCTGCCGCGCGTGGTGCCCAGCAACGTGCCGTTCAGCCATACCGTCCCAGCGGACTCAATCCCGTCGAAACGGATCACCGCGGAGGGGAAGAACTCCGGACCTGCCTCAAACTCGCGGAAGAGGTCACCGACGGGGTTGGCGTCCGGAACGTGCGGCGGTTCCACGGCGAAAGGGAACTGAACGTTGGTGTACCAGGGCGTTCCGTGGCCGTGCATGGGCCAGCTCGAGGGCACCGGCAGGTCGCCGAAATCCGCACTGGCTCCGCCTGTCTGCCAGCCGTCCTGTGGCGCCTGCCGGATGCCGGCGTGAAGCCTGCACTTCCACACGCCGTTCAGCGTCAGGCGTGGCGCATCGCTCTCGAGGTAGGCCCGTGCCGGCTTCGTACCCTGCGCGGGAGCCACCGACGCCAGATCAGCGACCTGCTGGGCGGCAACGTCCAGGCGCTGCTCGGGGGCAGCAGCCGCCGGCTGTACCGGGGCCAGTCCGGCGACGTTGTCGGCGCGGTCGGCAGCGTCGACGACGGAGCTTGCTGCGGAGGTTGGGCTGGCGGTTGTGGGCTCAACGGGCATAGCGGTCCTCGGATTTGGGGTCGGTTCCAGTACAGAGCGCGCGGCGCACGTGTGCGTTATCGCAGTTTCGTGAACGTTCACGGTCCAATCGATCCTACGCCAACGGAGCGTGCTTGAAAAGGGGCCCGGAGCCCTTGGGCTCCGCCAAATTCCGGCCTCCCGCCCGCAGTGGCCCGCGGGTCTTTCCCTCTCGGATTCGGTTAGTCCGGCGAGCCGCCAGCAACCTCAGGCGACACAGTCCCGGCGGTATCACCGCCGTCGATCACGAACTCCGCGCCTGTAACAAAAGAGGATTCGTCCGAGGCCAGGTACACCACCAGATCGGCTACGTCCCGCGGCTGGCCGATCCGGTGCAGCGGCACGTGGTCCGTGTCGAACGTCATGCCGGCGGTCATGGGCGTCTCGATGACGCCGGGGTGCACCGAGTTCACGCGCGTTCCGGATCCTCCGAGGTCCAGGGCCGCGCTCTTCGTCAGTCCGCGGACACCCCACTTGGACGCGGTATACCCGGAGAGGCTTTCGTAGCCGCGGATGCCGGCGATCGACGAAATGTTGATAATCGAGGCGGTTCCGCTCAACGCCAGGGACCGGGCCGCCGCCTTGATGCCGTTGAAGACGCCGGTCAGGTTGACGTCGATGATCCTGGCCCATTCTTCATGGGAATACTCATCAATCCGGCCAAAGTTCACAATGCCGGCGTTGTTGACCAGCACGCTGAGACTGCCGAACTCGGTGACGGCGGCATCAACCGCCCGCTGCCAGTCCGTTGGGCTCGTCACGTCGAGGTGCACGAAGCGGGAATCGCCTCCCAGCCTCGCTGCCAGTTCGGCTCCCTCCTGGTCCAGGACATCACCGACGATCACCCTGGCGCCCTCTTCAAGCATCCGTTCAGCTATGGCTGCACCGATCCCGCGTGATCCGCCGCTGATGAGGCCCACTTTGCCATCCAGCCGTCCCATCCCTGCTCCTGTCCACGAGTTGGCCTCGAGCCGCCGAAATGCGGCGCGTCCGGCGGGGCTTCGGCAGACCGGGACGGCTGCGTTAGTCCCGTTTCAGCTTGACGGTTAGCCGCTCCGGCCGAAAGGGCACTTTGACTCATCTTGGCCAAGCGATCCGTGTGTAGCAGCAGAATGGCGTCAGGCAGAATCCCTGAGCACCAGCCGATGCTTCAAGGTCAGCCGCGATTCCTCGGATCCGGGCGTGATTGAACCGGACAGCAATCCATCAAGGAGTTCGACGGCGGCCCGTCCGACCTCTCGGAGGTCCAGTGCCAGGGTGCTGAGCTGGGGCGTGAGGAGTTCTCCGAGGGGGATTCCGTCCATGCCCATCACCGCACAGTCTTCCGGTACCCGAAGTCCGGCGTCGGCCGCCGCTTTCAGGACGCCGGCGGCCATCAGATCGTTGAAGACCAGGATCCCGTCGGTTTCCGGGCGGGCCCTGAGGAACGCCGCCGAGGCCGCCTTTGCCGCCTCTGCTGTCTCTTCGGCGAAGAACGGGGACCAGGACATCCCGGCCTCGTCCAGTCGCCCCGCCACGGCCTTTCCGCGGGCGGTGCCGGGAACTTCCTTGCCGCCGGTCGGAGCGGACCCCGCCTCCAGATAGGCGACGTGCTGCCGTTTCGTGTGGATCAGTCGGTCCGCGGCCAGTTGTGCGGCGTGGTCGTACTCGAAGTTGATGCTGCCGGCTGCGCCGCCAGGAGCCTCATCCAGGACGACGAGCGGACGCCTGCCCAGGAAGGACTGCGCCTGGTCGGCGTAGCCGCCAAGGTAGCCAATGACGGCGTCCACCTGGGGTGCCAGGTGCTCGACGGCGTCCAGGCCGCTGCGGCCGCCGTGACCATAGTCGTCGACCACCACATGCCAACCGCGGAGTGTGGCCAATTCCACGACGCTGGAGGCAAAAGCAGGGTAATACGGGTTGGTGAGATCTGGAATCGCCAGGCCAACTGATGTCCTGGCCCCCTGGACGAGGCCCTTGGCGAAGCGGCTCGGGGTGTAGCCCAGCTCCTGCGCCAACTCCTGTACCCGTTGACGGGTGGATTCCTTGATCCCCGGCATGCCGTTCATTGCACGCGTGACGGTCTGGCGGGAAACACCGGCAGCCGCGGCGACGTCTAGGATTGTGGCCCGCTTGGCAGGGTACCCGGACGGTGTGTGGCTCATGAAGTGTAAGTCTAGAGGCACAGCGGGCGAGGGTTCGTCTGAGGGGCCCGGGAAGTGCGGGTGGGTTGCCCCTGGGGGTTCTGTGTGTGGTGGTTAAAGTGGGAGAGCCCCAACCGTGTGGTTGGGGCTCTCGACCTGAATGGTGTTCCGGCGGTGAC
>NZ_JARCCY010000085.1:0-5722 GCF_039907775.1 Arthrobacter sp. CC3 | reverse complement strand
CGCGCCATACGCACCGGCGTAGAACAACACGGCGGCATCCAATTCGACCTCGTCACAAAACACGACTGCGCCGACACATGCCCGGACCCCGACTCCCACCAAGGCGGCACCCACACCGGCAGCATCCCCACCGTCCACACCCGCCACACAAACCACAACAACAACTAAAACCACCACCACGCTAAGCAGCGGACCAAACACCAACGCCCCGCCCTCCACATACGGAGGGCGGGGCGTTGGGTCGTTCAGAGATCGTCTTCGGGCCGGGCGGCGAGGATCCGTTTGGCCCTGACCTGCAGGATGTCCAGCGACTCCTGGATCAGGGGCGATGCGATGCTGCCCCTCCGCACCGCAGCGACAATGCGGCGCGCGGGCTTCCCTTTGCCAGTGATGCGCAGCCGAACCACGTTTTCGGCACTACGCAGGGGTGCCAGTCGCGGCAGCAGCCCCACGCCCAGCCCCGCACCAACGAAAGCGATCTGGGTTTCCCATTCAACGGCCTCATGGGCAATCCGCGGTGTGACCCCGACTGCCGTGAACGCCGCGGTGAATAGGGAATGGTAGGTCGACCCGACGGCCTCGGTGATCCAGGGTTCCGACGCTAATTCTTCGAGCGTCACCGTTTCCCGCGATGCCAAGGGATGGTTGGAGGGGATGATCACGTCCAGGGGATCGTCGAGCAGGACGGTCTGCTCGAAGCGCGGATCGTCCTCAGCATGGGTGTCGGACTGCATGGCGACGATGACCGCGAGGTCGATTCGCTCGGCAACCAGCAAGTCGAAGCAGCGGGCCGGGTTTGCCTCCAGTACCTGCACCTCCAGCTGGGGGCGTGTTGAGCGCAGAGTGGCGGCCAGCGGCGCGAGCAGCTGGGCGGCAGCCGTGGAGAATCCGCCGAGGCCAAAACGGGCCGGCATTTGGTCGCCAGCCTCCATGGCCGCGGCGCGCAGGCTCTCCCACTCCGCAATGAGGGTATCCGAGCCCGCCACGAGAAAGCGGCCCGCGGCGGTCAGCCGCACCCCACGACCGTCCTTCGTCAGCAGCTGCATTCCAAGCACGCGCTGGAGCTCCCGCAATTGCGCGGAGACGGCGGAGGGCGAGTAGCCCGTGAGCTCCGCGGTTGCGCCGATGGTGCCGCACCGGGCGAACACCCGAAGTGTGATGAGTCTCGCATCGATCATGCACCTATTGTGCACAGATATCTTCCAAATTTTGCGCTTTTGTTGCGGATCAATGATCTCTAATCTCATGACTACAAGGTTTTCGACAACGCCGCTCGCACCCACGCAGCCGTGGTCGCCACGATTCGCACACTTATCCAAACCTCCCGGGAGGAAACACATGTCTGCTCCAGTCTTGCCCCTCAATTCACGCGGAAAACTCGTGTCATCATTGCCCGCCGAGCAGCTGGCGGAAATCGCCGGGCTGTTCGAGTTCCGGCGCAAGGGATATTCCCTCGACGCCCCGTTCTACACGGACCAGACCATTTTCAAGATCGACATGGAGGCCATTTTTGGCCAGCACTGGATCTTTGCCGCCAGCGTCGCCGAACTGCCGGAGCCGGGCGACTACGTCACCGTCGACTACGGGCCCTACTCCCTGATCGTCCTGCGCAACGACGACGGCGACGTCAACGTCCTGCACAACGTGTGCCGCCACCGCGGCGCCCGCGTCCTGACCGAAGCCGCCGGCTCAACGGGAAACCTGGTGTGCGGCTATCACTCCTGGACGTACTCGCCCAGTGGCGACCTGATCCACGCCTCGGCACCGGGAGAAGCGAAGTTCGACAAGAACTGTTTCGCCCTCAAGCGCGCCCACAGCCGCGTGGTCGCCGGACTCATCTTCGTCTGCATTGCGGACGTACCGCCGGCCGACTTCGACGAGACCTCCAAGATCTTCGAGCCCTACCTCGCCCCCCACGATCTGTCGAAGACGAAGATCGCCTACCAGCAGAACATCATCGAAGAGGGCAACTGGAAGCTCGTCATGGAGAACAACCGTGAGTGCTACCACTGCGACGGCCACCCTGAGCTCGCCTGCTCCCTCTTCCCGACGTGGGGCCTGACCGAGGGACTGGTTCCGCCCCACCTCGAAGAGGTGTGGGACCGCAACAAGGAAGCCCAGTCCTCCCTTGAAGAGCGCTGCCGCCGCTACGGCCTGCCCTACGAGGTGGTCGAGGAGCTTGACACCCGCATCGCGGGAATACGCATCTCGCGGGAATCACTCGACGGTGAGGGCGAATCGTTCTCGGCCGACGGGCGCCGGCTCTCCAAGAAGCTGCTCGGCGACCTGCCCGACTTCCGCCTCGGCCGCTGCTCGATGCACCTGCAGCCCAACAGCTGGTTCCATTTCCTCGGGGACCACGTCATCACGTTCGGCGTCTTCCCCATCAACGAACACCAGTCACTGGTACGCACCACCTGGCTGGTGGCTGACGACGCCGAAGAGGGCGTCGATTACGATCTGGACAAACTCACCTACACCTGGAAGCAGACAAACCTGCAAGACAAGGCGTTCGTTGAGTTGTGCCAGAAGGGTGCCGGCAGCCCCGCCTACGAACCCGGCCCGTACATGAAGAGCGAGTACCAGGTAGAAGCATTCATCAACTGGTACGTGCAGCGTGTACAGGAGCACTTGGCATGACCGAACTCCTCACTGAGACGGTGATCCAGGAACCACAGCGCATTCGCGGGCTTGAGATGCCGTGGAACAGGGTCATGGGCAGCACCGAGGCACCCGCCCGCGCCGCCCGCGCACTGGGCCCCTGGCACCCGCAGGAGTTCATGGCCGAATGTGTGGAGACCGTTCCCGAGGCCGGCGGCATCATGACCTTCGTGTTCCGCCGCTGTGACGGTGCCCCCCTGGCCTTCCGGGCGGGGCAGTACGTAAACGTCGCCTTTCCCGTGAACGGCGAGGACCAGGATCCGGTGGACCGCAGCTACTCGCTGTCCAGTTCGCCCACGGAGCCGTGGACCTTCAGCATCAGCGTCAAACGCGATCACGCCGGGCTGGTCTCACCGTGGGTGCATGAGAACGTCAAACCCGGCACCGTCCTCGACATGCTCGGACCGGTCGGGGCGTTCCACCTGCCCGATGCCGACCGGCGGGCGCGTTACCTCCTGCTGGCCGCCGGCGCGGGCATTACTCCCATCATGTCCATGGTGCGGACCATCCACTCCCTGCCCGGGCACGCCGACGTCGTGGTTCTCTACCACGGAGCGGCGGCCGGTGATTTCGCCTTCCATCAGGAGTTGGCCTACATCGCCTCCGTGGACTCGCGCGTCAAGGTCCACTACTCCCTGGGCGACCGGAGCAAACCCGAGGGGTGGGACGGACTCAGCGGGAGGCTAACGGCCGCCATGCTCGACTACGTGGCCCCTGATGCCAACGGCCGCCAGGTCTATGCCTGCGGCCCCGAGGGCTACCTTAACACCGCCACCAAGCTCCTGGAGAAGGTCGGCGTCGATGACACTTCGATATACATGGAGTTCTTCACGGGAGATCGCCAGACGCTCCTTGAATACCAGGCAGAGATCGCGCTTGCGACGGACATCGCGGAGGAAATCGCCGAGGAAATCGCCGAATCCGCCGAGGACTACTATGAGAGCCAGCCCAGCGCATTTGGGCTCTACGAGCCCGGCTACGACTCCGAGGGAACCCTGCAGGCCACGGGGCTCCCGCTGGAAACAGTCGACTCGGACGCATCAGGTTTCGAAAACCCCGAGGGCACTTCGGACGTGGGGGCCGGGTCACCCGATGCCTCGGGCTTCGACACGGTCGGAACGGGAAGCCTCACCCTGTCCTTCATGCGCACCGGTATCAACGTGCGCATCGACCCCTCCGAACACATCCTCGGGGTGGCCCAGCGTGCGGGCGTCAGGATCGGCGCGAACTGCAAGGAGGGCATGTGCGGCTCCTGCAAGGTGGTCAAGCTTTCCGGGGAGGTCGAGATGAACCACCAGGGCGGGATCCGGGCACGGGAAATCGCTGCAGGCAAGTTCCTGCCCTGCTGCTCCACCGCGCAGACCAATTTGGTGATCGATGCCTAGCCGCTTCCGGCTGCTCTAGGCCGGACAGCATGACAACTACCTCACAGACAGTCTGATGCGACCCGTATCACTGTGGGTTCGATCGCCAACCCATAGGAGCCCATTCCATGTCAGGTAACAAAGCCGTTGCATACAAGGCACCGGGGATCGTGGAAATCATCGATACCCCGTTTCCCACCTTTGAACTGCAGGCCGGACCCGGCGTCAATCCCGTCAATGTCGGCCGGAAGGTCCCGCACGGGGTCATCCTGCGCACGGTGAGCACCAACATCTGCGGTTCGGACCAGCACATGGTTCGTGGCCGCACGACCGCCCCGGCCGGTCTCGTCCTGGGGCACGAGATCACCGGGGAAGTCATCGAGACCGGGCCCGACGTCGAGTTCATCAAGGTCGGGGACATCGTCTCGGTCCCCTTCAATATCTCCTGTGGGCGCTGCCGGAACTGCAAGGAGGGCAAGACCGGAATCTGCCTGAACGTGAACCCGGACCGCCCCGGGTCCGCCTACGGCTATGTCGACATGGGCGGATGGGTCGGCGGGCAGGCGGAGTTTGTCCTGGTCCCGTACGCGGACTGGAACCTGTTGCGGTTCCCTGATCGGGACCAAGCTTTGGAAAAGATCATGGACCTGACCATGCTCTCGGACATCCTCCCGACCGGTTTCCACGGGGCCGTCACGGCAGGTGTCGGCGTCGGGTCCACCGTCTATGTTGCCGGGGCCGGCCCCGTGGGGCTTGCCGCGGCGGCCAGCGCGCAGCTGCTGGGGGCCGCGGTGGTCATCGTGGGGGATCTCAATGAGGACCGCCTGGCCCAGGCCCGATCCTTTGGCTGCGAAACCGTCAATGTGACCATCGGCGATCCGGCAGACCAGATCGAGCAGCTTCTCGGCGTCCGGGAGGTCGATGCCGGTATCGACGCGGTCGGTTTCGAGGCCCGCGGACACGGTGCCGGGGCCCAGGAGGCGCCCGCCGCCGTGCTCAATTCGCTGATGGACCTCACGGCTGCCGGCGGGTCCCTGGGCATTCCCGGCCTATATGTCACCGGGGACCCGGGTGCCGCGGACGCAGCAGCCCAGAAAGGCAGCCTGTCCCTGTCCCTGGGCACCGGCTGGGCGAAGTCCCTTTCCTTCGCGACCGGCCAATGCCCGGTGATGAAATACAACCGGCAGCTGATGATGGCGATCCTGCATGACAGGATCCAGATCGCCAAGGCAGTCAATGCCACGGCCATTTCACTCCAGGATGCCCCTCGGGGCTACGCGGAATTCGATGCCGGAGCCGCCACGAAGTACGTCCTGGACCCGAACGGCTACCTCAGTAACTAATCCGAGGAATTGTGCTGATCCGTGCCGATCGACTGGAGGCTTGGGGGCTTCCTCCCACTCAAGGCCATGTTTAACCGCATGCCCATCAACCCCGAGCAAAGGATTCGCTCATGGCTACAAGCCGTGACTTAAAATTCTCCACCCCCGAAGAGTCGCCTGCCGATAGCTCTTTCGCAGCAACTCCCCCCAACGAACAGCCCGAAGGTACGCGAAACACCACAACAGTCCTGGACGTCCCCGCGGGTGAAGGCACCAGCCCTGCAGTCCTCGATCCGGTGGACGGAGCCGTGGGGGGCCTGCCGGATTCTGAGGAATACGAACAGATCCTGGGCGAGCTTCGTTCTGCCAGGACCG
>NZ_JARCCY010000084.1:0-6029 GCF_039907775.1 Arthrobacter sp. CC3 | reverse complement strand
AAGACCAGTCTTAACCACCAGGCCCACCAGTCCAGTCGACGCGCCCACCCACGACTAATTCAGCAGACTCCTAGGCGAACGGAACGGGCACCCCGACCAGGCCGTCCCGTCGTTTTCCTCCCGCAGCGCCGCCGTCGAATTTTGCGAAAACCGGCTGCTGGCAAAGTACGGGGACAGGCTGCTGCTCCGGGACCACGTTCCGGTCACGGATTCGCCCGCGCTGGCGCCGCTGGACGAGGCGGACGCGCTGGCCCTGCAAAGCCTTATGACAGCGAAGAAGTACGACGACGGCGACGTCATCCGCCGCATCGGGCTGCGGTTTGGCGGGGTCTACTTCATTACCTCCGGCAAGGTCAGCAGTACGTCGTCCGGAGCCAACTCCGATCCCGTCAAGCTCAACACCCTCAGCGCCGGCATGACATTCGGCGAGCTGGCACTGGGCAGCGGCAACCGGCAGGAAACGACGGTCAGGGCGGACGGTCCCGTGGAGGTGATGGTGCTCAGTGCCGAGGCGATCTCCGAACTTGAGTCCAGCGATTCGAGGCTTGCCATCGTCCTTTGGAAAGCCCTGACCCGGGATGCCTACACGCGGGTGGAACAATACCTGCGTGAATCAGCCGTCCGGATCCGCGGATAGCCGCCGCTTTGTTGCTCGCGGCAACGGGTGGCAGACTATCGATATGGATTTTTCCGCCCGATATGTTGCCCTGGGAGATTCGTTCACGGAGGGTGTCGGCGATGACGATCCGGCCCGCCCGAACGGAGTGCGTGGCTGGGCGGACCGCGTAGCTGAGCAGCTCGGCGCCGCGGACCCCTCCTTCGGCTACGCCAACCTCGCCATCCGGGGCCGGAAGCTCCGGCAGATCATGGCAGAGCAGGTGGATGCCGCCGTCGAACTCAAACCCACGCTGGTGACCATTTACGCGGGGGCCAACGATATCCTCCGTCCCAGGATCGACATCGACGACCTTTTGGCCGAGTACGACGCCGGCATCCGCAAGTTGAGCGCGACAGGTGCCACCGTGGTGATGTTCACGGGCTTCGACGCCCGCGGTTCCAAGGTATTCGGCACGATGCGCGGCCGCACCGCCATTTACAACGAGCTGGTGCGCGGCATCGCGGGTGACCACGGCGCCCTGCTGGTCGATTACTGGCGCTTCAGCGAGTACTACGACTGGGGCATGTGGGCCAAGGACCGGATGCACATGTCCGCCGCCGGCCACGCCAATATGGCCAAGAGGGTGCTGACGGTCCTCGAGCACGATCACTCCATCGATGTCCCGCCCATGACGCCCGTGCCGGAGCTGAGCCGGACCGACGCCATCCGGGCGAATGCGCGCTGGGTGCGGGAGTTTGCGGGACCCTGGGTGGTCCGCCGGGTCACGGGCAAGTCCTCGGGCGACGGACTCCAGCCGCGGTACAGCCAGCTCACGCGCCTGTGACTTTCGCGCCCTGACGTACGCCGCGAGCCGACGCCGAAAATTACCGCCTGAAGCCGGGCGTCGCGAGGAGTTCGCCGCCTGCCTGCACGGCCAGTACTTCGATGTTCCACCCGTCCGTGGCGCGGTCCAGCATGGGCATTCCGCCGGCCACGATTGCCGTCGCCAGCACGTCGGCCGTCACGATGTCTGCCGCCGCAACGGAAACCTGGCGGAATGCCGGGGCTCCACGGACGCCGCTGGCTGCGCCGGCCCCTGCTCCGGCCGCCCAAATGTGGTCTCCGCGTTCCGCGGAGCCGGAGGTGGCCAGCGCCAGGTTCGCGCCGTTCGCGCTGTTCGCGCCGCCCAGCGGATAGCCGGCAATCAGGGTCCGGCGGTCCTGCGGATCAACAATTCCGGCCCGCCACGGCTCGTCGGAGCCGGAACCCGGGCTCCCGGCTTCGGGCGATCCGCTGACCAAAACGTCGCCGCCGGCGTTAAGGCACCAGTCGCGAAGGCCCAGCGCGAGCAAGGATGTGCCCGCCTCCTGGATCGCGTATCCCTTGACGATCCCTGACAGGTCGAGGACGCCGTCGGGCCGTTCCGGTGTGAAGGCCCCCTCGGTCAGCAGCCGCCAGCCGACGGCGTCGGCGTAGAGCCGCCGCATTTCCCCGGACGCGTCCGGAAGCTTGATCTCGGCACGCGCCAGCCTGCTGGCTTCCGAATCGGCGCGGTACAGGCTGAACGTCTCGTCCAGCCCGGCAAAAAGCCGTTCGACGACGGCGGTGGCAGCTACCAGCTCGTCCGCACCTGACGCCGAGGGCAGGGTCAGGCTGACCACCGTTCCCATGCAGCTGAAGGTCCTGGCCCGCAACGACGGCGGCTGCGGCGGGGCTTCAGCGCCGGTTCGCGGATCAGAGATTCGCTGCATCGAGGGCCGCCTGGAGGGAGTTCAGATAGGCCACGCTGGTCACGGTGGCGCCTCCGATGGTCTGGACGTCGGCCGACTGGGCGGCGAGGACTTCGGACCTGAGGAGGGGAGCTGCCCGGTTGCTGATCTGGATGGATTTGCGGTCGTCATCGGTCAGTTGCAGGGCCTCCACATCAGTGATGGCGCCGGCCTTGACCGTGATCTGGACCTGGACTGCGCCGAAGCGCGTCTGCACCACACTGCCGGCATAGGTTCCCCCGGCCTTTGCAGCGGCTCCGGTGGTGGGCTCTGCGGCCGCGCCCGAATCCGTTCCGGCGGCCGCGGACGATCCCGTATCGCTGGCCCCCGTATCAGTGGACCCCGAGCCGGAGCTGGAGGAACCCGTGGCGCCGTTAGTGCCGGTGGCGCCGTTGGTGCCTGCTACGCCGTTAGTGCCTGCCGAGGTGCTGGCTGCGGCGCTCCGGGTGTCCTCCACGTGGATGCCGGATTGCCATCCCGCAAGCAGGATGCCTGCGGACGCAAGTGCTGCCGATACTGCTGCGCGTATTCTCACCAGTCAAACCTTTCGTAGTGGAGTTGGTCTTCCCTGACGCCGGCGGCGCGGGCATCCTCGAGGACGTTCCTTGCCCACGCCCCCGGCCCGCAGACATAGACATCCGCGTCTGCGATTCCGGGCGCGTAGTCCGCCAGCCGATGCCCGGCGTCGGTGGCGCTGTCCGGGAGCCAGCTTCCTGTGTGCCGGGCCGAACGGGGGCCGGTCAGGTGGAACACTGTGGCGCCACGGTTCCGTGCCAATTCCAGAATCTCGTCGCCGAGGTAGAGTTCCTGCTCGGTGCGGCCCCGAAGGATCACGGTGGCCTGCCCCGGAGCGAAGGGCGTTGATTCCAGGAGGGCCCGCAGCGGCGTGATGCCGATGCCCGCTCCGATCATCACCACACGGTCCCGGCTCCGCGCCGCGGTGCTGAAGATTCCGTAGGGCCCCTCCACGGCAACTTTCGTCCGGGGCTTCACGCCTGCCAACTGGGCCGATCCCCGGCCAAGGTTCCGGACAGTGATCCTCAACAAGCCGCGGCCGGAGGCGTCGAACTGCAAGGGCTCGGCCGAGAGGCTGAACGGATGCGGATGCCACCACAAGCCCGGTGCCAGGAAGCGCCAGATGAAGAACCGTCCGCCTGCCCCGGCCAGCTCGTTGAGCCGTAGCCCGTGCATTTCGATGCTGACCACGCCCGGCGCCACCTGCACTACCCGGCTGACGGTGAGCTGATGGCGGAACGTCGCAATGACCGGTTCGAGGACGCGGTAATGCAGGAGGGCCGCGCCGGTGGCGATACACGCCGCCAGCCAGTACCAGCGCTGCCACGTACCTTCGGCGAACAGTCCGCCCACGCTGAACTGATGGGGCAAAGAGGTTGCCACCGCGGCATAGGTCAGCAGGTGCACCGCGTACCAGAACTCGTAGGGAAAACGCCGGCGGACCGCCACCAGGGACGTCACCACCACGGCGATGAAGAGCGCCATGGAAATGAAGGCCAGCCACATGTCCGGCACCAGCACCCAGAGGGACACCGCTTCGCTGACGGGATCGAGGCCCTCGGCCATCCCGTAGCCGATGGCGATCAGGAGTCCGTGGGCCAGCAGGAGGTAGAGCGATGGTTTGCCGAGCTTCCGGTGGAACTCCAGGGCGCGGTCGTGGCCTACGGTCTGGTCGATGAGCGGAATCCTTGTTGCCAGCAGCAGCATCAACAGGACCAGGTCCATGCCGGCGAGCCCGGTCACGATGCCCAAGGCAGTGACGGCGCCGGCGAGTGTCGAGAATTCCGAGGTGCCGCCGTCGGCCAGCCACAACGCCACGGCAGCGGCAATGGAAGCCCAGGCGGCCGTTGTCAGCAGGTCCGTACGGAACAGGCGACGGCGGTGCCGGGCCCTGAAACTGCCCGGCCCCTTACGGTCCCGGGAACCGGCGGGCAGAGCGGGCAGGAGTTGTGTGTTCATGCTTCAACGGTGCGGGCGGTACCTTTCATTCTGCTGTGAAAAGACTGCGGCGCCGATGTGACTTGGGAACGGTGAGGCAGCCGGGCTTATACACCCGCGAAGGGCAACGGCGGCTACCCGATTCGCCTTTAATTAGTCAAGCTCGTAGACTTGGTAGGCGCTAGGTGGCGCGGAGCGTGTGCAATTGCTCCGGTTGGCGGGATCTGTCCTCAATATCGACAGTCCTCAAGGCCGGTAGTTAGGGGCTCAAGTTGCGTGCACTCCTGTATTCGCCCAGCATCCCGGTACTTCGCAGAGGATTCTTCTGCCCGGTACTCGTGGCCCATCATGTTCCCCGCAGTGCGGAAAACAGCCGGTTATGCCGGCTGCCGACGCCTGCGGACCGCGTGATATGAGCTGGATGCGGACGCCGCCTGTCGCACGGTACGCGGAACTCTGCGGACCGTTTCATTTATTTTCATGAGGAGAGTCGTCATGGCAGCACACTGCCAGGTGACCGGAGCCGAGCCGGGCTTTGGACACAGCATTTCGCACTCGCACCGTCGCAACAAGCGTCGGTTCGACCCGAACATCCAGAAGAAGCGCTACTGGGTTCCGTCCCTGCGCCGTAATGTCACCCTGCAGGTCTCTGCACGTGGCATCAAGACCATCGACGTACGTGGCATCGACGTTGTCGTAGCCGCCATCCTGGCACGAGGAGTGAAGCTCTAGTGGCAAAGGACAAGGACGTACGTCCGATCATCAAGCTCAAGTCGACCGCTGGCACGGGTTACACCTACGTCACGCGCAAGAACCGTCGTAACGACCCGGACCGCATGGTTCTGAAGAAGTACGACCCCCGCATCCGTAAGCACGTCGAATTCCGAGAGGAGCGCTAAGCACTATGGCTAAGAAGTCAATGATCGCTAAGAACGAACAGCGTAAAGTCATCGTCGAGCGCTATGCTGCAAAGCGCCTCGAACTGAAGAAGGCCCTGGTTGACCCCGCGTCAACCGACGAAGCACGCGAAGCTGCACGCCTCGGCCTGCAGAAGCTGCCCCGCAACGCCTCACCGGTACGTCTGCGTAACCGCGACATCATCGATGGCCGTCCCCGCGGTACCTTCCAGAAGTTCGGTATCTCCCGTGTTCGCTTCCGCGACATGGCTCACCGCGGTGAGCTCCCGGGCATCACCAAGTCTTCCTGGTAATTCAGTACAGCTGTTAGCTCAGCACTGCTGATTCCAGTGGTCTGGAAAGGGCCGGCAACCTTAGGGTTGCCGGCCCTTTCTGCGCTTAACCAGTTCCGCGTTCCGCCGGCGCAAGGCGTGGTGATGCAGCACACAGGGCCCAAGTACGACGGCGGCGCCCTGGAATGTGCCCTCAGCACCCGTTTTGCCCCGGATTGGCGCGGTTCTGGAGCCATACGGGGGAGGGTTTGCGGTGGGGGCAAAGTAGGTGTATTGTTTTCTAAGTCGCCGAGAGGGGGCCGGCGAGGAGCTGGTTACCGAAGGCGGCCAAACCCCTTCTAAACAGCCTGAAAAACGGTTCGTCACTTGGCGTGCTGCAAGACGGCGGGGTTGGTCTCGATGACCGGCAGATCGCAGAAATGCTGATTTGCTTTGATTCTTGAGATCGGGTAAGTTTGGAAAGTTGCTCCGGAGCGATCCGCGACTGAATGGCCTGTTGGTCTGGTTGTGGTGGTGCCGG
>NZ_JARCCY010000083.1:0-6511 GCF_039907775.1 Arthrobacter sp. CC3 | reverse complement strand
CCCATTTTTCCCGATCCGACAGGCATTCTCCGTTTAAACCGCCGCTACAACCTCAAACCGACCGGTGGATCGAGGCTAAGTGGGCTGTGGACGAATGCGCCGCAGCGGAGTGGCCTGAAGGCGACGGGGCCGGCATGGAGCTGTTGGCAATGTACACCGCAGCCTGTGTCCGCCGTTCAAAGCCAAGTTTTGCCAGTAGCGAGGACACGTAATTCTTGACGGTCTTCTCCGCCAGGAACATTTCAGCGGCAATCTGCCGGTTCGTCAGGCCGCCGCCCACGAGTTCCAGGACGCGCCGTTCCTGTGGGGTGAGACCGGCAATCCTCGGGTCCACCTGCTGGGGCGTGACAAGGCTGTCGACAACGCTGGCCGCCACGCCGTCATCGAACAGCGACTCACCGGCAGCGGCGCGCCGGAGTGCCCCGATGAGGTCAGTGCCACCGATTTCCTTCAGGACGTAACCGCGGGCGCCGGCGAGTACCGCGCCTCGCAGGGCCTGCTCGTCATCGAAACTCGTCAGAATCAGGCAGTTGAGGTTCGGGTCCACCGACCGCACGTCCCGGCAGACTTCGATGCCCGTGCCGTCCGGAAGTCGGGCGTCGAGCACGCTAACGTCGGGGTGCAGGGCCGGAATCCGCCGCGTTGCCTCGACAGCGGAACCTGAGCTGCCCACAACCTGGAAACCCTCGCCCTCTAGAAGCTCCTGCAACCCGCGCCTGACAAGTTCATGGTCATCGAGGATGAACACACGGATCAGGTCAATGTGCACGTCCTGTGCGGTGGGACCCTGGTCTGCCCGAGGAATCATGGTCCTCCTGTCCGGCGGCCGGAGCTGCCATCATCGGTCCGCAACCGGCTTGCGGTGCGGTGCAGATCCCATTATGTCTGCCCGGACCCGGTTTCCCTCATCCGGCTCTGCCATTCTCGTTGACACCTCCAGGCGCAACAAGGGTCCTTGGACCCACAGCGGGCATGACTTTAGACCCTAGCACCGGGCGGTTCCGGCACACATCCTTGAAGAACCCCTGCCGCTCCGCGGCCGGGTTCTACACGCGACAGCCCTGCGAAAGGGAACGACATGAATGAGGCCATGGACGTCCGTACCATCGTTGTCGGCGTGGACGGTTCGGACGCTTCGGTGGAAGCCCTGAAGCGGGCGCAGGGCCTTGCGGGGCAACTTGGAGCCCAGGTTGTCGCGCTGGCGTGCTGGGATTACCCGCCCGTATACGACGGCTACGTGGCCATGGGGATCAACGACTTCGATGTCCGTGCCGGGGAGATCCTGAACGACGCCGTAGCCAAGGCCTTCGGGCCGGAGACACCGCCGAACGTCGAGACCCGGCTGGTGCAGGGACGCCCGCGGCATACCCTAATTGACGCCAGCCGGACCGCGGACATGCTGGTGGTCGGCCGCCGCGGCCACGGCGGCTTCGGCGGTCTGCTAATCGGGTCCGTAAGTTCAGCCTGCGTTGCGCACGCGCATTGCCCAGTCCTGGTAGTGCACACACCAGAGAAGCATTGACGCCCCGAACGCAGGCGCTGCCTACTCGAAAGCCGCGCGCCGGGGATCGGAAAGCCGGGTGTTCCACAGGTCCGGCTTCTTGGCCTTGAATCGCCGGCCCGTCAGGGCCTTTGGCGCCACCCGGACGTAGTAGTCCTTGTCGCCGGGCTGCCATGGTTCCAGGAAGAGGGCATCAACCTCGTCCTTTTCGTCCTGGGTCTCGATCAGTTCGGCTTCGCCGCGGGCAACGACGCTCCATGCCTTCTCTTCATGGGCGTCATAGCCGTCGATTTCGAAAGCCACGGGCTTGGCGGTCATGGCGGCCCAGAGTTTGGTCCCGCCGGCCGTACGGAACACGATGCTGCGGCGATGGAGTACGAAGTTCACCGGGAAGATCTCGGGGTGGCCGTCGACAATGAGGGCGATCCTTCCCACCGTCTCCGTGCCGAGCATGACCCAGCACTGGTCAATGGACAGCTGGCCTTGGGGCGGCGTCATGTTGTTCATATAAACCCACGTTACGGTCCCGCCGCTACGCCCATTAGGGCCATAGGGCCCCTAGCGGCACCACGACAGCCTCTGATACTGGACAGGCGCGTTGTGTCTCCCCACCGGCGTTATGGCGCCCACCATCGTTGTGGCGCCTACCAGGGGCTGGGCTTGTAGTCCTTAAGGAAGACGCCGTACTGGTCCTCGCCGTTTTCTCCCATGACAATCGGGTCGTAAACCCTGGCTGCACCGTCCACGAGGTCCAGCGGCGCATGGAAGCCTTCCTCCATGAGCCTGACCTTGGTGAAGTGGGGCCGCTCATCGGTAATCCAGCCGGTATCCACCGCGGTCATCAGGATGCCGTCGGCATCGAGCATTTCCTGCGCGCTGGTCCGGGTCATCATGTTCAGCGCGGCTTTGGCCATGTTCGTATGGGGGTGGCCCGGGCCCTTGTAGGCGCGGGAGAACTGGCCCTCCATGGCGGAGACATTCACGATGTACTTCCGGTGCGCGGTGGACCGCTTCATGGCTGCACGCAGCCGGCTCACCAGCAGGAAGGGCGCCGTGACGTTGCAGAGCTGCACCTCGAGCATTTCCAGCGGATCAACTTCGTCCACCACCTGGGTCCAGCTGTTGATCGTGGCAAGATCCGGGACCAGTCCGCCGGCGTCAATGGCCGTGCCGGAGGCAATGCGCTCCAGCGATGCCGAGCCTGTCGAGAGGGCAAGGGAGGTGATGGCGTCCCCGGCCAAGACCGGGTGCTCCATGACGCTGCTGGCAAGGGCGAGCGGGTGCTTGTCGTGGGCATGGCCGAACGTCACCAGTTCCGGGCCGCCATTGGCTGCCTCAAGGGCTGCCGGCAAGGGCTCGTCCTCGGCATCAACAAGGGGTTTGTACGCGTTCCCGGACCGGCGGACTGTCTGGGCGGCGTTGTTGATGATGATGTCCAGGGGACCCGCAGCGTCGAGGGAGTCGGTCAGGGCCATCACCTGGGAGGGATCACGGAGGTCAATGCCCACAATCCGGAGCCGGTGGAGCCAGTCCCCGCTGTCCTCCATCGCCGCGAAGCGGCGTGCAGCATCCTTCGGGAACCGTGTGGTGATCGTGGTGTGGGCGCCGTCGCGAAGCAGCCGCAGGGCAATGTACATGCCGATTTTCGCGCGTCCGCCCGTCAGCAGCGCACGCCGGCCCGTGAGGTCGGTGCGCGCATCACGCTTGCTGTGGCTGAATGCGGCACACTCAGGGCACAGCTGGTGATAGAACGCGTCAACCTGCGTGTAGTGGTTCTTGCAGATGTAGCAGGGGCGGGACCTGATGAGGTGCCCGGCCACCTTCCCCGTCGCTGAGGGTTCCAGCTTGTTCCCGCGCGTTTCGTCGTCGATCCGGTCGGGTGCAGCCGTGGCCGTCTGGGCGATCACTGCCCGGTCCGACTCCGCGATCAGGTCGCGTTTGGTGACCCGTCGGTGTCGTTTGACAGCCTTGAACATCTTGCCGGTGGCGCGGCGCACCGAGACGTAGTCAGGGTGTTCCTCGTCGTAGGCGTGGATGGTGTTGAGAACCTTGAGGCAGGCCTGGATGTCCTCAGGCGTCAAATCGGGGGTGTTCATTGGTCCAATTTTACAGCCTGGGAGTCCTACGGCCTGCCGTCAGGTTTCGGGGGACAGGGATCCGGTCCTAGTCGGCGACAGCCACACCCAGTGTCGCTGCGTGAGCTTCACCCAGCTGGGTCACGGAGTCCCGGGCGGCCGGGTAGTTTTCAGTGGCCGCCTTCACTGCGTTGGGCACCAGGTGAAGGTTGGCGGCCGACAGCGCGCGTTCGGCGTCGTCCGGCTCAGGGACTTCCTGTCCCTTGGACAACACGGTGATGCCCGAATCGGTGACTTTGAATCCGCGGGCGCGGTCGCGCTCCGGGTCCAGGCCGATCGCAGCACCGGCAGGTACCTTGACGTTTTTGTCGATGATGGCGCGGTTTATCACGGCGCCCTCGCCGATCTGGACCTTATCCATCAGGACCGAATCAACCACCCGGCTGGACGTGCTCACGTAAACGTCGTTGGACAGGACGGAACCTTCCACGATGCCGCCGGAGATCACCACGCCGCTGGCCACGATCGAATCGAGCGCCGTACCCACGGTGTTTCCCTTGCCGCGGACGAACTTTGCCGGCGGGGAAATGCTCTGCCGGGTGTAAATGGGCCATTCCGAGTTGTACAGATTGAATACCGGCATCGGGGAAATGAGGTCCATGTGCGCGTCGTAGAAGGAATCGATGGTGCCCACGTCGCGCCAGTAGGTGCGGTCCCGTTCGGTGGAACCCGGAATGTCGTTCAACGTGAAGTCATAAACGCCTGCTTCGCCCTTGTTGACGAAGTACGGAATGATGTCGCCGCCCATATCGTGCTTGGTGTCGAGGCGCTCGGCATCAACGTGCAAGGCGTCCACCAGGGCATCGGCATCGAACACGTAGTTGCCCATGGAAGCCAGGAACTGCGTCGGATCGGCGGCCAGGCCCGGAGTTGAGGACGGCTTCTCCACGAAGGCCGCAATCTTCTGGGGATCGTTCTGGTCCACTTCGATGACACCGAACTGGTCGGCCATGTTGAGGGGCTGGCGGACGGCGGCCACCGTGGCCTTGGCGCCGCTGGCGACGTGCTGCTCCACCATCTGCGCGAAGTCCATGCGGTAGACGTGGTCCGCGCCAACAACGACCACAATGTCGGGGTTGGCGTCATGGATCAGGTTCAGGGACTGGTAAATGGCATTAGCACTGCCAAGGAACCAGCTCTTGCCCACACGCTGCTGCGCGGGGACGGATGCAATGTAGTTTCCCAGCTGCGTGGACATTCGCCACGTTTCGGAAATGTGCCGGTCCAGGCTGTGGGATTTGTATTGCGTCAACACCACAATCTGCAAGTAGCGGGAATTCACGAGGTTGGAAAGTGCAAAGTCAATCAGCCGGTAGCTCCCGGCAAAAGGCACGCCGGGTTTGGCCCTGTCCGCCGTCAATGGCATCAGACGGTTACCCTCGCCGCCTGCGAGGACAATAGCCAGGACTTTCTTATTCAACGGCATGGTGGTCGCTCCTGTACGCCTTCGTATCTTTCCCCAATAGTCCGGCACGCCCGGACCCCTTCACACTAGAACAGATACGCCGTAAGGACTACCTTGGGTATCGTGCGAATAGACATTGTGACTAAAGAGTTCCCGCCCGAGATTTACGGTGGCGCCGGGGTCCATGTGGCTGAACTAAGCCGCGTGCTGGCCAAGCATGTGGATTTGCAGGTGCGGGCCTTCGGGGCGCCCCGGGATCCCGACTATCACGGGGCGAAGGTGACGTCCTACTCCGTTCCGGAGGATCTGGGGGCCGCCAACGCCGCCGTCCAGACGCTCGGGGTCGATCTGCGCATCGTGCCGGACATTGCGGGGGCCGACCTTGTGCATTCGCACACCTGGTACGCAAACATGGCGGGCCACCTCGCCTCGCTGCTGCACGGCATTCCGCATGTGTTGAGCGCCCATAGCCTGGAGCCGCTCCGGCCGTGGAAAGCCGAACAGCTCGGAGGCGGCTATGCCTTGTCCTCCTGGGTGGAAAAGACCGCCTACGAGGCCGCCGCTGCAATCATCGCCGTGTCCGAGGGGATGCGGCAGGACATCCTGCGCAGCTACCCGGACGTGGACCCGGCCAAGGTCCGCGTGGTGCACAACGGCATCGACGTCGAACTCTGGCAGCGTGACGAGGCAGATGACGCCATCCGCGCCCTGGGCATCGATCCGGCGCTGCCCAGCGTAGTTTTCGTAGGCCGCAACACCCGCCAGAAGGGCGTTCCGTACCTGCTGCGTGCCGCAGCCAAGCTGCCGGCCGATGTCCAGCTGGTCCTGTGCCTCGGCGCGGCGGACACTCCGGAGCTCGCCGCGGAAACTGCCCGCCTGATCGAGGAGCTGCAGACTCAGCGCAGCGGAGTTGTCCTTATTGAACGGATGCTTCCCCGCAACGAACTGATCCAGGTCCTCAGCCACGCAACCGCCTTTGCCTGCCCGTCCATCTACGAGCCGCTGGGCATCGTGAACCTGGAGGCCATGGCCTGCGGTGCGGCCGTGGTGGCCAGCGCCACCGGCGGGATCCCGGAGGTTGTCCGGCATGGCGAAACCGGACTGCTGGTGGATCTGGAGCAGGTCACCGACGGCACCGGAACCCCGCTCGATCCGGAGAAGTTCGTCAACGAATTCGCAGCCGCCTTGACCGAGGTGGTGTCCGATCCGGAGCGCGCCCGCGCCATGGGACAGGCCGGCCGCCGCCGCGCGGAGGAGCACTTCTCCTGGGACTCCATCACGCAAACCACCCTTGAGGTGTACCGCTCGGTCCTCGCCTAACCCGGTCCTTGCCTAAAAGGACTTAATCGAGTAGGTGGGTCGGGTTTCCCGACCCACCTCTCACACCACCGTGCGTGCGGGCCTCGCATACGGCGGTTCGCTAGGTCGTTTGAAAACGATCCCACGCAGTGCGAAAGAAAATGAGGCCGT
>NZ_JARCCY010000082.1:0-6708 GCF_039907775.1 Arthrobacter sp. CC3 | reverse complement strand
CGCTTCTGGGGCTGGGACACCAAGGAAGTCTGGACGTTCGTGATCTGGGTGGTTTACGCCGGCTACCTGCACGCCCGCGCCACGCGCGGCTGGACCGGCACCCGGGCCGCGTGGCTGTCGATTGTGGGCTACCTCTGCGTGGTCTTCAACTTCACCATCGTGAACCAGTTCTTCAACGGCCTGCACTCCTACTCGGGCCTGTAGCCAGGCCGCCGGCCCGGACGACCGGCCCCCGGACCCGACTACTGCGCCGGACTATCCGCGCCGGGATATCTGTGCCGGACTATCCGCGCCGGGATGCCAGGACGGCCATGAAGGCAGCGGCCGCTGCGACGCCGGCCATGGCGTAGGCCATGCCCGTGTAAGAGCCGAGCCAAACCGCCGCTGCCGGGCCGGCAGCGGGGGCGACGGCGGTGATTGCTGTGAGCGGTGCGGCGAAGGTCCCCTGCAAGGTGCCGAGGTTCCGCGCTCCCCAGCGGTCGGCGACGACAGTGGCCTGCAGCAGGGTGTGGCAGCCGCGGACAGCGCCGGCCAGGCTGCCCGCTGCGATCAGGGCAGGCAGGGGTCCCGGCAGGGCGGCAAGCAGCAGGATCGCGCCGGCGGCAGTGCCGGTGATGGCAGGCAGCCGCGTCCGGACCGGAATGAAGCCGAAGAGCAGCCGGCCTCCGACCTGGCCTGCGCCCACGAGCCCGAGTCCTAGCGCGGCTACGGCGTAGCTGGCGCCTTTTTCCATCAGCAGGGGAATGATGTTCAGGGTCACGGCGTATAGGCTGAGGCACAGCAGCGCCATCAGGCCCTGCAGCCGGAGGAATTCAGGGCTGCGGCGGAGGGCGCGCACGCTATTCCGGTCCAGGGCTCCTGTGCCCCGTCGAAGGTCAGCATTCCAGGTTTTGTTGAGATAGCGGGCGTGCAGCGGCACAGTGATCAGTCCCAGCAGCCCGGCCAGGACCAGGAAGGCCGCCCGCCAGCCGATGTTGCTGCACAGCGCGGCCGTGAGCGGAGCGAAGATGGTGGAGGCGAACCCGGCTGCGAGGGTCAGGATGGTCAGTGGCCGGACCCGCCCGGCGCCGTACCAGCGGGTGATCACGGTGAAGGCCGGCTGGTACAGGACCGCTGCCTGCGCCGTGCCGGCCAGCAGCCAGGCAGCGGCGAACAGCGGCAGGACGGGTGCCAGGGCCACCAGGGCCAAGGCGGCGACCCCGACTAGCGAGCCGCCGATCATCAGGGTGCGGGGGCCGGTGCTGTCCAGGGCGCGGCCGACGAGGATGCCGGCGCCGGCGGATACGAGGAGCCCGGCCGAAAACGCTCCGATGACCAGCGCCGGCTCCCAGCCGGTGTCCTCCGTGATCGGCAGGACGGCGGCTGGCAGGGCGTAGTAGAGGATGCCCCAGCCGGTGGTCTGGGTGATGCACAGGGCCGCAAGGCCGCCGCGGGGTGCACCCTCCGCCACCAGGGCCGGGGCGTCGGCCGGGGCGGGCATGCTAGTCCCCGGTCAGCTCCGCATACAGCTTCCGGACGCGGGCATTGATGTCGTCCCGGACCAGGCGCATGCGTTCTATGCCTTCGATGCCGCGCTCGGAGGGTTCGTCCGTTTCCCAGACCTCGAACCGGGTGCCTTCGCGGGGTTCGAGTTTTGCTTCCGTGCCAAGGACGATGACGGCGTCCACGGCAGCCAGGACTTCATCGGTGACCGGTTTGGGGTGTTCGCCGGTGATGTCGATCCCGAGTTCGGCCAGCGACTCCACGGACTGCGGGTTCAGTGACTTCCCCGGTTTGGTGCCGGCGGAGTAGACGGCGACGCTCCCGCCGGCCAGCTGTTTCATCAGTCCGGCGGCGAGCTGGGACTTGCCCCCGTTCTTGCTGCAGACGAAGAGGACCGCCGGGGTCTTTGGTGTGCTGCTGGGTTCCTGGGTCATAGGGGTGAGGTTTCCTTCGGGGGCGGTGATGCTTGCGGGGTCGGGGCGGGGCTTAGTTGATGCCGGAGCGGCGGGGGGCAGGCCGGTGGGGAAGCCCACCAGGACTGGTTCCGGAGCCGCGCAGCAGCCGGACTCCGCCGAGTCCGCGGCGGCTGCTGCGGCGGGGACGTCGCAGCTGGTGCCGGCGTCGGAGGAGCAGACGCCGGTCTCCGGGAGTTCGAGCTGGACGGTGTCGGAGGCTTCGCGGTCCCCGGCGAGGGCTGCCACCACTGAGCGGACCTGTTCGTAGCCGGTGGCCAGCAGGAAGGTGGGGGCCCGGCCGTAGGACTTCATGCCGACGATGTAGAAGTCCTTGTCCGGGTGCGCCAGGAGCCTGGCGCCGTGCGGGGGAACAGTACCGCAGGAGTGGAATTCGGGGTCGATCAGGGGGCCAAGCTGGCGCGGAGCCTCCACGGCGGGGTCCAGTTCGAGCCGGAGTTCGCGCAGGATATCCAGGTCCGGCCGGAACCCGGTGCAGGGCACCACGATGTCGGCGTCCAGCGTGCGCCCGTCAACGGCTGCCACGGTGACGTGCGAGTCCAGGGACTTGAAGGAGGAAATGCCGAAGCCGGTGTGCAGTTCGATGGTGCCGGCCTCGACCAGCCGGCGGAGCCTGCTCCCAAGCTGGCCTCGGGCGGGCAGCCCGTCGGCGTCGCCGCCACCGTAGACCTTTTCCGCGGAGGCGCCACGGACGGCCCACAGGATCCGGGTGTCGGCTTCATTCTTGGCCAGGTCCGCGAGGCTGATGAGCGTGTTGGCGGCGGAGTGCCCTGCTCCGACCACCAGGACTCGGCGCCCGGCGAAGGATGCGCGGTCCCGGCCGGTGACGTCGGGAAGCGGCGAGGAGATCCTGTCCGCGGCGGTCTCTTCGCCGATGGCGGGCAGGCCTGAGGTGCCGAGCGGATTGCGGATGGACCACGTGCCGGAGGCGTCAATGACGGCGGCCACGGTGTGGTCGCGGACTTCCCCGCCCGCACCTTCCACACGCACCACGAACGGTGTGGTGTCCCGGTTCCGGGTGTGGGTCTTGTCCATCTCGGACCGGGTTACCGCAACCACCCGGGCACCGTTCTCCAGCCGGGAAGCGATGGCCGGGAGCGCGGCGAGCGGTGCGAGGTAATCATCGATCAGCTCGCCGCCGTAGGGGAGGGCCGTGGGCCGGGGCGATTCCCAGCCGGAGCCTTCGAGCAGGCGGACGGCGGCGGCGTCGAGGTTGAACCGCCATGGGGAGAACAGCCGGATGTGGCGCCACTGTTCAATGGCGGCTCCCGCCGTCGGGCCAGCCTCGAAGATCAGCGGCTCCAGGCCGCGTTCCAGGAGATGGGCGGCGGCGGCCAGGCCCACGGGGCCGGCGCCGATCACGGCAACGGGAAGATTCGTCGTCGAATCCAAGGTGTCCTCTTTCATCAGTTGGTGTGGCGGTTCGCGGCCCAACTAGGTAGCAGTAGATGTCGTTTTGAGGGCTCATAACGACATCTGCTGCTACCTAGTTGGGAAAGCAGGGTGGAAGGTGGCGGGCGGGGAGGGCGGCTAGCAGCAGTCCTGATCCGTGCAGGATTCGTCCTCGCAGCAGCCGTTGTCGGTGCAGCATCCGGTGTCCATTCAGCTCACCTCCTTCCCGTTGAGAAGCTCTGTTCAGTGAATCCCTAGGCGTGGGTGGGTTCCTCGACCAGGGCCGTTGCAATGCTGTCCGCATCATCCAGGGCGGCCAGGTACCGCTCCGCATCCAGGGCGGCGGCGCAGCCGGTCCCGGCGGCGGTGATGGCCTGGCGGTAGCGGTGGTCTACGGCGTCGCCGCAGGCGAAGACACCTGTCAGGTTGGTGACCGTGGTGGGGGAGTCCACCTTGATGTAACCCTCGGCGTCGAGCTCAACCTGGCCCTCGACGAGTTCCGTCCGCGGCACGTGTCCGATCGCCACGAAGATGCCCGTGGCGGCCTGCTCGCGGGTTTCCCCGGTCCGGGTGTCCGTGAGGGTGACACCGGTGACTTTGGGGTCGCCGTGGATGGCGGTCACGGCGGAGTGCCAGGCGAAGCTGATCTTGGGGTTGTCCTTGGCGCGCTGGGCCATGATGCGGGAGGCGCGGAGTTCACCCTTGCGGACCACCACGGTAACGGTCCGGGCGAAGCGGGTCAGGAACGTGGCTTCCTCCATGGCTGAGTCCCCGCCGCCGACGACGACGATGTCCTGGTCGCGGAAGAAGAAGCCGTCGCAGGTGGCGCACCAGGAGACGCCGTGGCCGCTGAGTTTCTTCTCCTCGGGAAGGCCGAGTTCCTTGTAGGCGGAGCCGGTGGCGAGGATGACGGCGGGCGCCTCGTAGATGTCTCCGGCGCCCGTGACCACACGCTTGAGGTGCCCGGCCAGCGTCACCTCAGTGACGTCGTCGAACATCACCTGGGCGCCGAACCGCTGCGCCTGCTCCTGCAGGCCGTCCATGAGCTCAGGGCCCTGGATGCCGGACGGGAAACCCGGGAAGTTCTCCACCTCGGTGGTGTTCATCAGGGCGCCGCCGGCCGTTACCGATCCGGCCAGGACCAGGGGCTTCAGGCCCGCGCGGGCGGCGTAGATCGCTGCGGTGTAGCCGGCGGGGCCGGACCCGATGATGATCAGCTGTTCGGTGCTCACTTCGGCGGTCATGTGGTCTCCTGGGTAGTGGTTCGAAGGCGCTGTGCCCCAGCGCCGCGTAAACAAGTGCAACAAGGACGGGGCCTTCAATCAAGGGCCCGACGGCGCCGCCGCGCCCTGATGCAACCGGTAAGAGATAAATTGATGAATATCGATATAGAGAGTATCCCCACCTATATCGATGAATGTCAATCTATGTGCATAATGGGTCTATGAACTCCCTGCAGATCGTCGAAGCCCCCGTGGACGCCTCATGCTGCGTCCCGTCGGTAAAGCCGGCGCTGAGTGCTGACGAGGCCCAGCAGCGGGCCCTGGTCTTCAAGGCGCTAGCCGACCCGAACAGGTTGCGGTTGCTGTCCATCGTCAAGGCCGGCGACTCGGGTGAGTCCTGCGTCTGCGACCTCACGGAACCGCTGGACCTGGGCCAGCCCACCGTGTCCCACCACTTGAAAGTGCTGGTGGAGGCCGGGCTGCTGCACCGCGAAAAGCGCGGCACCTGGGCTTATTACTCCCTGGTTCCGGGCGCACTGGAACAGACGGCCGGACTCCTCGAGAGCCTGTGAACCCGCAGCCTGCTCCAGGCCTCGCGATCCGCGCCATGACGGACGCTGACTGGCCGGAGGTCCGGCGGATCTACCGCGAGGGCATTGAGACCGGTCACGCCACCTTTGAATCGGAGCCGCCGGACTGGAAACGGTTCAATACCTCACGGCTGCTTCCGCACCGGCTGGTGTGCGAGACGCCGGAGGGCCGAATCCTTGGCTGGGCGGCAGTCTCCGCGGTGTCATCGCGCCCGGCCTACGCCGGGGTGGTGGAGCACTCCGTCTATGTGGCTGCGGACGCCCGCGGACGTGGCGTGGGAGCGCTGCTGCTCCAGGCGCTGGCGGACTCCACCGAGGGCGGCGGGATCTGGACGATCCAGGCCAGTGTCTTTCCCGAGAACGACGCCAGCCTGAGGCTCCATCTCGCCAACGGTTACACGGTTGTGGGACGACGGCGGCGCATCGCCCTTATGACCCATGGCCCCTGTGCCGGGCAATGGCGCGACACCGTGCTGATCGAGCGGCGCTCGGCCGTCGTCTAGCCGTACTCGGTCGTCTAGCCCTACGTGGCCGTCGTCCAGCCCTACGTGACCTCGAAAGGCGCTACTTGACCTCGTCGGTGCCGTGCGCGTCGGTCTCGGGGTGGTGTGATTCCTCGGTGTGCTTGTCGCCCCGATGGGTGCCGTTCGGCTTCCCCTTGCCCTCGGCGCCGCCGGCAGGGCTGCCATTGACCTTGCGTTCCTCTGCCTGGAGTTCAGCCTTGAGCTTTTTCAGGCGGTCCGCTTCGGCCTGGTTCCGACGGCGGATTTCCAGGTTGCGCAGGAAGTCGGGGTCGTCATCCGGCGCTGTGGTGCGGGCGTAGGACTGCGGGGCAGGGCGGCTTCCACGCGGCCGGCCGATGATGAACCAAAGTGCCGCTCCCACCACGGGGAGGACAACCATCACCACGATCCAGGCCGTCTTGGAAATACCCCTGGTGAGGTGCTTGTCAGTCCGGATCACGTCCACGAGGCCATAGACGAATATGGCAAGAACGGCAACGGCGACCAATACACGGGGCATACCACCAGTCTAGCGTCCGGGCGCCGGGCGGCGGGCGGCTAAACTTGGACTGTGGCCTTTATGAAATACTCCCTGATCCGTCTGGCACTGTTTGTGCCGCTGTTCGTGCTGTTCAGCTTCCTTCAAATCGGAATCCTGCTCGCCGCGGTGTGCGCCGGCCTCATCGCTTTCGCGATCAGCTACCTGTTCTTCCAGAAGCAGCGCGACGCCGCCACGGCCACCCTGCATGAGCGGTTCTCCGGCCGGGCCAAGCCCATCCGGACCGCCGGTGAGGTGGAAGACGCCGACGCCGAGGACACCCTGGTGGATGCCAACCCGGACATCACCGTCCGCTCAGAAATTCCCCGCACCGAAGTTCCCCGCAAGGACGCTTAGGGCCGCTTAGTGCGGCTTAGGTCCGCTTAGCGGCACCGATGCTTAGAAGCACCGACGCCCGGCGGCACCGGCGCTTAGCCTCGATCCACCGGTCGGTTTGAGGTTGTAGCGGCGGTTTAAACGGAGAATGCCTGTCGGATCGGGAAAAAT
>NZ_JARCCY010000081.1:0-9356 GCF_039907775.1 Arthrobacter sp. CC3 | reverse complement strand
TGACCAGAACACGCCGCTAGACGGCCATTGGTGGCGTTCCACCCGCCCCGCAACCGCGTTGTTCAGCAGCCTCCTAGTGCAGTGGGGCGATCCCCCGGACGAACGGTGCCTTGCCCAGGGCGGTCCGTTCAAGTTGTTCAACGACGTGGACGTCCACCGGGGTCGCCACTACGCCTGCCTCATTGAGCGCGCGGATCACAGCGGCGCGGACTCCCTCGGTGGATGCCCCTGGTGTGAGGCCGGCGAGGTGCACGCGAAGCCCGGAGGGCTCCTGGATGACCTGCCACCCCGCGCTGCCTACTTCATCGAGTAGGTGGTGGAAAACGATCGGGTGGATGCTGATCGGTCCTTGCCTGCCTGGCAGGTGCAGGATGTCTTCGATTCGCCCTTCGATGTCCTCCAGCAGGGTGAACGAGCGTCCACACGGGCAGCCGCGTCCGCCCAGCCTCACTGTGTCTGACATTTCGTAGCGGATCAGTGGAAGAGTCCGCGAAAACAGGACGGTCACCAGGAGCTTTACCCCCGTTGTTCCGGGCGGCACGGGATTCCCGGCAAGGTCCACGGGCTCGATGATCAGCAGGTCCTCATAGACATGGCGGTTCCGGTAAGTGCAGGGTGAGGCGATTCCGGCCGTTTCGGTGGCGGCGTAGACATCGAAGGGGGCACTTCCCCACGCCTCCTCCAGCTCCGAGGCGGTGTGCGGGCTGAGCACTTCGGAAGCGGACATCACACCCTGCGGGGAGATGTGCAGGCGTCCTGCGCGCTGCTCTGCCGCCAGGGGTTTGAGTGCTGAGGCGTAGCCGACCAGGATCCTGGGCTGGAAGCGGTTCAGCGCGGCGACAGTCTCCTCCATGGGTGCGGTGACGTCCAAGCGGAGGGTTGGGACGAGTCCGGAGCGCAGGGATGCACCGACGACGGCGGACTGGTGCGTGGGGACGCGGGAGCTGACCAGGGCCATTTTCAGGGGCTTGGTGAGCCCGGCGGAGATCCCGGCCCAGTCGTTCGCGCGGGCGTAGGACGCCAGGACGGTCCCCCATTCGGAACGGTTCCAGACGAAAGTTCCGCGCCGGCCCGTGGTTCCGGCCGTTGCCGCAGCCCACCACCGGCCTTGCCACGGTGTTCCCGGGTCTCCCCCTTGCTCCGTCAGGGACCGCAGGTGGTGCTCCAGATCGGCAAGCCTCAGATCCGGGGTGGTGACGGCCTCGTCGAAGTGCTCCATCAGGTCCGCTTTCGCCACGGACGGCAGCCGGTCCAGGGGAGCGTCGTGCAGTCCGGCGTGATGGCGCCGGTAGAACTCCGATCCGGCGTACGCTGCCTGTCGCAGTTCCTGCAGGGCGTGTTCCTGGTGGGCGGTGATCCGCGCGGCGTCCCAGTGGTCCCGCCTCCGCCACGCGGCCCGCAGGAACAGCACTCGGGAGATAAGGCGGAGGTCCATGGCGCGGCAGCCTAGCGGGTCCCGGCCGGGGCCAGCGGCCGCGAAGCGCGCGCCGTGGTGGCTTCAGGTGTTTCCGGCCGGGGCAGCCGCAGCCGCTTGAGCAGGAGGGCGTTGACGGCGACCAGGAAGCTGGAACCCGACATCGACAGCGCCGCGATCTCGGGACTGAGGACGATCCCGGCGAACGCGAAAACCCCTGCCGCGACGGGCAGCGCAATCGCGTTGTACCCCACAGCCCAGCCCAGGTTCTGGCGCATCTTCCGCAATGTGCCTTTGCCGATCCGCAGGGCGATGGGCACATCCAGCGGGTCCGAGCGCATCAGGACGACGTCGGCCGTTTCGATGGCAACATCGGTACCGGCGCCGATCGCAATGCCGAGGTCGGCCTGGGCCAGGGCGGGCGCGTCATTGACGCCGTCGCCAACCATGGCGACCCTGCCGCGCTGCTGCAGCTCGGCGATCTTGGCGGACTTGTCCCCGGGGAGCACTTCGGCGATGACGGTGTCGATGCCCAGCTGGCCGGCAATCCTTTGCGCGGTCGCTTCGTTGTCCCCTGTCAGCATGACGACTTCGATCCCGGCCTCGTGCAGGGCGGCGACGGCGGCGGCCGCGGTCTCCCTCGCGGCGTCCGCCATGGCGATCACCGCCGCAGCCCTTCCGTCCACGGCGACCAGCACGGCGGTCCGTCCGGTGGCGGCCAGCTCGTCGCGCACCGCGGCCAGCGGCCCAAGGTCGATGCCTTCGTCGGCCATGAGCTTGCGGTTGCCCACCAGCACCCGGCGTCCGTCCACCGTGGCGCCGGCACCGTGGCCGGGAACGTTCAGGAAATCCGAGGCCGCCAACGCGGATGCGCCGTGCTCCCGCGCATGCCGGACCACGGCCGCCGCGAGGGGGTGCTCGGATTCCTGCTCTACCGCAGCGACCAGTGCCAGCAGGTCGTTTTCACTCATTCCTTCAACGACGACGTCGGTCACTTCCGGTTCGCCCTTGGTCAGGGTGCCGGTCTTGTCCATCACGACGGTGTCGATCCGGGCGGAAACTTCCAGCGCGGTGGCGTTCTTGAACAGGACGCCGCGCTTGGCACCCAGGCCGGTGCCCACCATGATGGCCGTGGGCGTGGCAAGCCCCAGCGCGTCGGGGCAGGTGATCACGACGACGGTGATGGCGAACAGCAGGGCCGCTTGGACGCCGGCGCCGAGGGCCAGCCACGCCGCGAACGTCACCGCTCCGCCGATCAGGGCGACAAAGACCAGCCAGAACGCGGCCCTGTCGGCCAGCCGCTGGCCCGGCGCCTTGGAGTTCTGGGCTTCCTGGACGAGGGCGACGATCTGGGCCAGCGCGGTGTCGGCCCCGACCTTGGTGGCCCGGACACGCATCGTACCGGTGGTGTTGATGGACGCGCCGATCACTTCCGAGCCGATGGTTTTAGGCACCGGAAGGCTTTCGCCGGTGACCATGGACTCATCGACCTCCGACTGGCCGTCCTCGACTTCCCCGTCAACGGGGATTTTCGACCCCGGCCGGATCAGCAACAGGTCCCCGGTCTGGACCTCCGAGGTGGGGATCTCGACGGTGTCCCCGTTGCGGATCACCACCGCGACCGGCGGGGCCAGCTCGAGCAGCGTGCGGATGGCCTCGTTCGCGCCGCCCCGAGCGCGCATCTCGAACCAGTGGCCCAGCAGCACGAAGGAGGCAAGGACAGTGGCGGCTTCGTAGAACACTTCACCGCCGCCGGTAAGAGTCACCCCGACGCTGTAGAGCCATCCTGTGCCGACGGCGATCGCGACCAGGACCATCATGTCCAGGGTGCGGGCCTTCAGCGCCCGGTAGGCGCCGTCGAAGAAGATCCAGGCCGAGTAGAAGATGACCGGCAGGGACAGGATCAGTGCCATAACGTCGTCGCGGAGCCCGAACGGCGTTATGGCACTGAAGCCGAACATGTCCCGGCCCATCGGCGACCACAGTGTCACGCCTATGGACAGGACCGCGGCGACCAGGAACCGGTTCCGCATGTCCTTGACCATGTCGTCCATTGACATGCCGGCATGGTGTCCCCCGTGGCCCATCATGTCCTGCGGCGTCCGGGGCATCCCGCCATGCTGGTCCGCGCCGTGGCCTGCATGGCTGTCCGCCGGCGGGCGGGCGTGCCCGGTGGTAGGTTCCGCCGGTGCCGGTGCATGTCCTGCGTGCATGCCCTGGTGATCGTGCCCGACCGGATGCACGTGCCCGACCGGATGCACGTGCTCCGCCGGAAGGGCTGCTGCACCGGGGTGGACGTGTCCGGAAGGCCGGTGGACGGGGCCGCCCTGTCCGGTCGTGTCATCGTTGATCCCGTGGGCGGGCGGTGCGTCGTCCATCGGGTAGCAGACGTGGTCCGGGACCGATTCGCCCCGGCAGTGGTATCCGCAGTCCCGGATCCACCCGGAGATCTGCTCCACGGAGGTCACTGCGGGGTCAAAGCTCACGGTGGCGGTCTGTGCGACCGGGTTGGCGTCGACGGCCGCGACTCCCGGCCGTTGCAGCAGTACGTTTTCAATGATTGTTTTGGAGGTGGCCCAGTGCAGGCCGCGTACTTCCACGACGGTGCTCTTCAGAGGCGTGGCGGCGGGCTTGGGGCCGGCGGTCATGGTGCGTCCTTTCGCAGGGGTGTCCGAGGAGGACGGCGGGGCGGTTCACCCGCTGTCGGACCTTCACTGCGTAGCGGTTCGCGCCCGCGACGACGTTTTCCGGTTACCCCGAACGTATACCCCCTAGGGGTATACGTCAAGGCGGGTGCACCGGGACGGTTCACCGTTGTCCGTGGGCGCGGCGGAGGACGGTGAGGCGGGCGGTGTATTCGCTTTCGTCGATTTCGCCGCGGGCAAACCGTTCGGCGAGCAGGTTTTCTGCGATCCCAGGTCCCGGTGCGCCGGCCTCGAACCGCCGGCCTCCCGTTCCTATCGCGCGGGCAAACAGGATGATCCCGGTGATGATGGCGCCCCAGAACAGGACAAAGCTGACCCCCATCAGGATGTAGCCCCAGACGCCCATGTTCCCGTCCCAATACATCATTGCTGTTTTCCTTCCTGCGCACGGATGTACCAGCGCCTCTGCGTTCACTATCGTCGCGTGCGGTGCGCGGCGTCAGAGTCTTTGGTCCCCTGTCCTTCCGCGGGCTGCGGCGATGCGGGGGCCCGCTCCCGCCGCTCAGCCGGGGCCGAGTTGGCGCAGGTGGCACTGCCGAACCAGTTCGACGGCTTCGTCAATGTCGTCGGTGCACCGCAGCAACTGGATGTCATCGGGGGCAATGAATCCCTGGTCCTGGACCCGGTCCCGGATCCAGGCAAGGAGCCCGGCCCAATGCCCGGTCCCGATCAGGACCACGGGGAATTCGTGGATTTTTCCAGTCTGCACGAGGGTCAGGGCTTCGAAGAGTTCATCCAGGGTGCCGAATCCGCCAGGCAGGACCACGAAGGCCGAGGCGTACCGGACGAACATGAGTTTTCGGGCGAAGAAATACCGGAAGGTCATGGACATATCCACGTAGGCGTTGAGCCGCTGCTCGCGCGGAAGTTCGATGCCGAGGCCCACCGAGGTGCCCCCGGATTCCGCAGCGCCGCGGTTGGCAGCTTCCATCAGGCCCGCCCCTCCCCCGGTGATCACCGCGAAGCCGGCCTCCGCGAACCGCGACCCCAGCATCCGGGCAGTTGCGTAGCGGGGATCCCCGGGCAAGGGGCGTGCTGATCCGAACACAGCGACCGCCTTGCCGACCCGACCCGAGAGGAGGCGGAATCCGGCGTCGATTTCGGTGCTGATCCGCTCCATCCGGGCAGGGTCTTCGGCCGGGTCGGCCAGCGCCGCGAGCAGCTCTTCGTCGGTCATCTTCATGCCGGCGCAGCTTCCGGGAGCACGCGGCAGTTCAGTTTGTGTTCGTCGGCCTCGCCGGTTGTGATGATGGGCAGGACCCGAGTCAAGGTCCAGGTCGGCCGTCCACGCGGGAACTGCCGCAATTCAGGAAGACTGCTCATATCCCCGAGTGTTCCGTCCGCGCTACGGCAGGAGTAGAGCCTAACGGCCCCCGGGCACCCGCGGAACGAGCACCCGTCGGTCCCGCGCCGGCAACCATTGCTTTCTATACCCCTAGGGGGTATTATTTTTGGTGTTGCCAGTGACGAGGTTTGTCCAGGCCCCGCGCCGTTACAGCCGTTCAACCGCAACAGCTCCTTTCCTACCCCTGCTTCGAAGGAAAAACTGACATGTGCGGAACACCCGAAACACGAACCCAACTCCCTCTGGCCTCCGCAGCCCAGCACGCCTGCAGCTGCTGCTCGCCCGCCGCGACCAAGACAGCGGCTCCGGCCGCGGAGTACCGGGCGGCTCCTGCCTCCGGGGCGCAGTACGCTCTGGAAGGGTTGACCTGCGGCCACTGCGTCCAGACCGTGGAACGGGCCGTCTCGGGGGTCTCGGGGGTCGACTCCGCGACAGTGGAGCTGGTTCCCGGCGGCACGTCGCGACTGAACGTCACCGGCAGCGCGGACCCGGACGCCCTGGCCAAGGCTGTGCGCTCCTCCGGCTACGTCCTGGCCGGCACGGAGTAGCCTCCGCACAGTCCCCGGGCGCCGGCGGGCACAGTCCCCGGACGCCCGGGGGTCAGTGACCACCAGTGTGGTTGCCCGTATGGTCCACGGTGGGTACCGGGCCGGGGGCCGGTCCCTCGGCTGTGCCGCTGATGGCCGGGCCGATGACGAACGCCGCCGGGGCGCCCACATCCGGCTGGAGTGCAGCCATCCGTCTCTCTGTCCTGCTACCCCGGGCGGGCAGTATGTTAAGTTGGCCCATCGCATCCGCCATGTCGAAGCCGTTACGATCCCGGCTAAGGCGTCCATCTCGGAGCTCGAAGGTTTCCGAAAGTCATCAGCGAAGTCAACCCGTCAGGATCGTGGGCGTTAGGAGAAGTTGTGCAACTACCTGCAACGCTTCGATCTCGATGAGAACCGCCCAAAAAGGCGAACGGCCCCGATCTGCTACTCGCGCGTCATCCGCGGCGCATCAAAACGGTTCGCGTCCGGGCGCGAACTTCAGGGCGTTTGCCGCCGAGAGGCCGATACATATGACTGATTACTCCGGGCACGATGGAGGTGATGCGGTGTGCGCGACTGCGCGAATGCGCGAATAAGCCCAGATTGCCAGCAACTGTGGTCTCCCTCATTCGACACGTTGTCCTGAGCACGCACATGAGTCCAATCGAACCCAGCCCTGCGGACGTGTCGCCGTCCGGGGATCGTCTCAAGGTGTTGCAGGGTGACGATCGCCCCGACCCTGTGACCAGCACTTTCAACCCCTGCCGGGGCCGTTATGTCGCATCCGGACCGCTGTGCGTCCTTCCGCTACCCCGCTGGCGTGCACGTCAAAGTTCAACAACACCCCCCGAGCCGTCGACGACAACGGTGTTCCCGTTCGTGATGACCCGCGTGGCATCGATTGCTCCGCTTACCAGTGGGATACCGAATTCACGGGCGACGATTGCGGCATGGGAAAAAGGGCCGCCGACTTCAGTGACGACTCCCGCTGCGATGTTAAAGAGGGGAGTCCAGACCGGGGTCGTGGTCCGGGCTATGAGCACGTCACCGGGCTGAAAGTGGTGGAAGTCGCCGGGCCCGGCAATGACGCGCGCGATGCCACGCGCACGACCGGGGCTGCCCGGGATGCCCACGAGGACGCGTCGCCCGTTACGGTACTGGACCCCGCGGGCCAATGCCGCCGGTCCGGCGATTGACGCCATGAGCCTCCACAGCGGATCTGCGGCCCAAACGGGCTCGGAGAGCGGTGGAATGAACGGAGGCGGCACCAGCCGCTTCCGGCGCTCACGCTCCAGGCGGCGCTGAGTTGTGCGTGTTTTAAGAGGTTTACAGCCGGACCGGTCGGGCCCCATATTTCGTCAGGTTTGAGGAAGAAGACGTCCTCTGCCCGCTCCAAGGATCCGGCCGTCGCGAGTCTGCGACCCGCCTCAAGAAACGTTGCGCGCAGGAGCGCCAGGACCCGCTGGAAATGGAACACGGCGTCGTCGACGTGAGCGGCGTGGCTTTGGCCAAGTGTGAGCAGGCGGCGAGCCAGGAAGCCACGGACCCCCCGCATGGAACGGACGAGATGCTCCGCGTCCGCTCGTTCACGGCGGGCTCTCTCCAGTCGCGCGTCCGGGCCGGTGACCGCCTGGTCGATGATTGTCAGGTGTTGGGCAAGCAGACCGGGCGACTCGCGAAGTGTGGGGTGCATGGGGTCGGCACTTTCGACAAAATGGCCGAACCGTGCCAGGTAGTCGCCTACGTTCCCTGTTTGAGCGGCGCGGCGTAAGACGCGCTCGGCCTCGAGCAGGAGACTGTCGTTGGCCCGGAAGAGGCGCCCCGAGTCCGCCAGTCCTGGAACCTTGACCCTGTCGATGAACTGTTCCCCCGAAATTGCCGCAGCCGTGAACCAGGAGATCTCCCACCACCAGGACCCCACGGCCCGCAGCAGCCGGCCCGCAGGGGCCCTTAGCTCTTCGTCGGCCAGTTCCGTCGGCATCGTCTTCTCCAGCGAATCCAGGGTCGCCAGCTCCTGGGGCCAGAGACGCCGAACCCGACGGTGCCCGTTGAGTGACCCCGTTGCGGTGCCCAGCACCCACGCCGCCGGACGGCTGGCCAGCCATCCGTATTTGAAGTCGGCCCGAATGTAGAGCCAGCCGTTGATCAACGCGGACCATGGAGCTTTCTGCATGGGAAGCTTCCGCTGGCGGGCAGCGATCATGGCGGCAAAGGTGGTCGCCGCACCGAGCGGCGACGGAGGTTCACTGGCCCATTCGGCAGCCTGCAGGTCTTTGAGCCATTTAGCGCCCGGCACTGGGCTTTCCCACGGCTCAGGCTCAGAGGGCAATGCGGTGATCGGACGGGATTGGACAATCCAGAACTGGTTATCGGCCAGGCACCACTCGATGTCCTGCGGCGATGCGAGGCACGATTCGATTTCCCTTCCCATCCTGGCGAGTTGTGCCACCTGTTCCGCGTTCAGGACTGGGATCCGCCGCTGGTCAGCTTCCACCGGTCGTATTTTGGTTCCGGAGAGCGCGCGGACGGTCATTGTCACCTTGTCGGAAACCGCGGCCTCCTTGATCCTGCCTGTCTCTTTATCGGCCGTGATGTGGTCCGGTGTGACCAAGCCGCCTACGAGCGCTTCCCCGAGGCCCCATACCGCGTCGATCACCGTCTCGTCCCGGGCCCCGGTCAGCGGGTTGGCCGTAAACATTACACCAGCGCCGGAGGCCGGAACCATAATTTGAAGCACGACGGCGATGCTGACCGTTGCGGGGTCGATTCCCGCGCGGGCGCGATAGGCCAGTGCCCGTGGAGTCCAGAGGCTGGACCAGCACGTCTTCACGGCCTGCAGCACTTCCTGTTCAGTTTGCACATTCAGGAAGGACTCTTGCTGACCGGCGAAGCTGGCCCCCGGGAGGTCCTCGGCCGTGGCCGAGGACCGAACGGCCAGTCCGGCGGACGTCGCACCGTTGGGACAGAGCAATCTGTAGGCCTGTCGAATGGCCGCGGAGATTTCCGGCGGCATGCTACCCCGGTCGAAGAGCCGACGTATCTCGGCCGACGCAGATTCAGCACCGGAAGAAGCGACGCCCTGCGCGAGGGCAACGACACGCTGCTGCAAGTCGTTCGCCGCCACGAACGCGCGGTAAGCCACGGTCCCCACCAGGAATCCTGCAGGGACAGGGAAGGCCGCCCGGGTTAGCCGGCTGAGGTTGGCTCCTTTGCCGCCCACGGTTGCGATGGTCGCCTCCGGCGAACCGAGCGGTAGAAGGATCGGCTCCATATCAGTGATCCGCGGTGTGGTTGCCGGTATGGTCCACGGTGGGTACCGGGCCGGGGGCCGGTCCCTCGGCTGTGCCGCTGATGGCCGGGCC
>NZ_JARCCY010000080.1:0-10237 GCF_039907775.1 Arthrobacter sp. CC3 | reverse complement strand
GGTAGGCGCCCCCATTGAGGACTGGCGCGCAGGCTTTGAAACAATGGCCGCCGCATTTGATCTCCCAGCAGACGCCCCCTGACGGATGGCATCTGCTCGGTGCCGCACTAACGGGGTCAGACCCTGCAAGATAGTAAACGTAGAAAGCCGCGCACACGACGTGCCGATTCTCAGCCCAGGTGGGGCCCCGATAGTAGTCTGAGCAAAGCGAACTGCACGATCCCACTTCGAACTGGCGCGGGTGTTACACAACGCCATAATGCAGCCGACAGCCCTTCGTGTGAGGCCATGCTAGTTCACAAGCAATACCTATCGATGGGCCAGGCTTAGACCGGCGTGGCCATCTGAAACGATCCCGCCGGCCAGGAGCCCAGCGTTTCGTCCCGCTCTAGCTGATCACCGGTAGTGCATAACGCTGGTGTTTCCCAGTCACAGACACCGTACCGGCGAAGAAGTCTGCTGCGAAGCCCCGAGCCGTTGGTAGCCATGTGGGCCTACACCTGAACTGCGTGTCCAATCCATACCCGCAAAGGTCGCTACAGACCATTGAGCAAGGAAATCGTGGCGTCGATGGGAACGAGGGTGCCCGTACGGCCGTGGTTGCCGATGGGCATACGGCAGGACCAGTTGCACGGCCGCAACGTCATGGAGCGGCGGAACGGGACCGTCGTCAGCCCCTTTTTGGCGGCCAACCGCCTCGTCAACGAGGCACCACTGCTATACCGAATCGGGCTTCAGGCAACGTGCAGCCGGTCGAGGGTGGCGCCTCCGGCTGCAGCGATCAATTCCGTAGATGCAGGCCGCCGCCGCTGTCGTTTAAGCGATTAAGAAAGCGCCTAGGACGCGGTCCCCGATCCGGACGTACAGCCGCGGTTCGGCATCAGCCGGCCCGAAGGAGGCATGCGGAGGTTGCCGAGCCCAAAGCCTTGGGAGGCATAAGGAGCTGCCCGCTCCCGCTACTGCGGCGGTGCCTGCCATGCGCGGTCGGAGCGCACTCAGCGACCCAGGGTCCGAGACCGCCGGTATCGCTGGACGATGCGCAGGATCCTCACGACAACACGCAGCGTCACAGCGGCTCCGCAAGAAGGCGGTGTATGTCGGAAGAGGCGAGCCAAAGTTCATAACCGTCGGACTTGTGTACAAGCCGTCGTTCCTCCACCCCGCGCCGCGCCAGCCAGATCATGGATCCATCCTGGGTGACCGCGTCGACCGTCCCCGTCCGAATTGTCCGACCGAACCGGCGAACATCGACCTCAGCGCCACCTAATCGCTGCCATTCGTCTCCGAACAGACTCTTGGGTTCATATGACAGCGGACGAGGAGCCCTCGCCGCCGGCCCGCCTGCGACCAAATCCATTCTTACTGTCATTGCATCTTCATCCTGAAACCGGCCGGAGGGACATTGGACATGTTATATTGAGAATCAACCAAACGCTTGGTGGTTTTAATAACCTATAGTACGCGTGATACACGCGTCAATGAAGACTCTGAGCGTCCTACGTGAACAATGCGAATACGACGAGACAGGATTCGAAGAACCATGACGGCCCGCGCTCGGATACCGCGGGAGGCGCGTACACCCATGCGCGACGGACCGATTGGGCGCGGGAGCGGCAAGCATCCCGCTCCCGCCCTGGCACCCGAAGGGTGCGCCAGCTAGTCTGCTGCATACTTAACAATCTATCGAGCGTTTGATTGATGAGATTCTGGATGCATAGTCATGGTTGTCCGCAGTGACGGAGCAGTTGCTCGGCCCCGTGTGATGCCCGCAGGGATTCTGCCAATTAGTGATACATCTACCCCAAAGGAGCCAAGAAATGATGTTTAGTGACAAGGTTGCGCTTGTGACCGGCGCTGGAGGTGGCATTGGTTCGGCTGCAGCCAAACTATTCGCCTCAAAGGGCGCCAAGGTAGTAGTCGCAGACTTTAATGCAGAAGCCGGCGAAGCGGTGGTGAGCGAAATACGAAACGACGGCGGCGAGTCGTCCTTCTTCAGAGTCGACGTAACAGACGAACTCAACGTCAATGAAATGATCTCCTTCTGCGTGGAACGCTACGGCGGCCTGCACATCGCTCACAACAATGCAGGAATACTTCATGAGGCCAAGCGGTTCCATGAATTGGACCTCGGCACCTGGGATCGGGTTATGAATGTCAACGCCCGGGCGCTAGTGCTTTGCCTGAGGGCAGAGCTTGTCCACATGCTGGCAGCAGGCGGCGGAGCAATAGTCAATACCGCTTCAGGAGCAGGCATTGCGGCTGCCCCTATGCTTAGCGCCTATGTGACAAGCAAGCACGCTGTTGTTGGAATGACCAAAAGTGCCGCCCTCGAATATGCCCGCGACGGGATCCGCGTGAATGCTGTGGCTCCCGGCACAGTCGAGACTCCCATGACAGCGAATATGACGGCGCAGCAACGGGACGCGCTCAACGAACTCATGCCCCTCGGACGAATGGCCACACCCGACGAGGTGGCACAAGTCGTCGCTTTCCTCGCATCAGACGAGGCAAGCTACGTAAACGGCGCTGTTTACACCATCGACGGAGGGTCATCCGCTTCGGCCTAAACCGAGATGCTTGCCGACCACCGGGGGAAATTCATTGTATGCCCCCGGTGGTCGACCTGCATCAGACCGAAGAAGGGTCGGGACCAGCTCCCAGGATGCTACCGGGCGGGATCTCTTGATAATCAGACAAGAGTCTGCGGCAGGCCCGCCATCTCACCGCCGTCTGCAACAAATTCAGATCCGGTACTGAATCGGGATGAATCACTTGCCAGGTACAGCACCAACTCCGAAATTTCCTCGGGGAGCCCAGCGCGCCCGAGCGCAACATGGCCTGTCGGAAATTCGATACCCAGCGCCTCCGCCGCTGGAGTCAGGATCTGACCTGGATGGATCGAGTTCACTCTAATTCCATACTTCCCCAGGTCGAGCGCCACGGATTTGGTGAGGCCGCGGACGGCCCATTTACTCGCTGTATATGCGTGAAGATGGTTGGAGCCCTTCATTCCTGAAATCGATGAAATGTTGATGATCGAACCGCGCTTTGCCGCGACCATGGCGGTTGCAACAGCTTGGATGCCGTTGAATACGCCGAGCACATTGATGTCCATCGTTCGCCTGAATTCTTCGACGGTCGCATTCTCTATGCTGGAGAATCCGCTAATGGCAGCGTTGTTCACGAGTACATCGATGGCCCCGAACGCCTCTAGGGCAACAGACGCAGCATGCCGCCAGTCCCCGGGGTTGACTACATCCAGGTGAACATATCGCACGGAATCGCCGAGTTCCGCAGCGATCTCCTTTCCCCTCACGTCATTAAGGTCCCCCGCGATGACCTTGGCTCCCGCTGCCGCCAGCATCCTTACGTGACTCTCGCCCATGCCCTGAGAGGCGCCGGTTACGATGACGACTTTGTCTTTGACACTTGCCATGATTTCTCCTGATTCAACTTGGGCCGGGCCTCCCAGGCGTTGGGAGACCACTCAAGGATCAACCATACGGTCGTTTGAATACTTTCTGGCTGTAAAATCGTAAATCTGCCAACCGTATGGTTGACAAAGTGGGTTTGGTCAGCTGAAATTGGGTAACCCCCAACGGCCGCGGGTACCCGATCTTCGGGCACCCTGGCCTCGTCTATTGGGAAGCCATGGTGCGCACCGCAGCTCTCCTGAGGAACGATCTGCGCACCTCTAGGAGAGGAAGATATTATGAAGCGACGTATTGGGCAGTCCGTGACCGGCGTAGCCGTCCTTGCACTGGGCCTGAGTTTGGTTGCATGCGTCCCGTCCGCTGACAAGAAGCCAGCCTCCGCCGCAAGTGAAGCCACCCTGGACGAGCCAAAACAATATGCGTCGGCGCAGCAAGTCATTGATTCTTACGACGTGACCAAGCTCTGCGGCGACAAACCTCTCAAACTCGCGTTCCCGACCGGTATCGCAAATCCGTGGATGAAGGACGTCTATCAGATGATCCTCAATGAATCCAAGAAATGCCCCAACATCCAGGACGTTCAGATGGTGGATGCGCAAGTGGACCAACAAAAGGCTGTTTCCGACGTAAACTCGCTGGTCTCACAAGGCGTCAACGGGATCGTCACCCTTCCGATTTTCGGACAGGCTCAGATCCCGTCCTTCAGGAACGCGCTCAAAGCCGGCGTTCCGGTCGTAACATTCATTGCGGACTCTAGCGGGAAGGCCGGAACTGACGTAACGGCCCACGTTTCCCAGGACTTGAAGACTTACGGCCAGGGTTGGGCCGACTGGCTGAACAAAAACCTCAAGAAAGGTACGGTCGTCTTTCTTGGGAATGCCCCAGGACAGCCGTCGAGTATCGCATCATTCAACGCTTTCTCCAGTGCACTGGCCCAGTATCCCGAGCTGAAGCTTGTCGAGCCGGAGTTTCAGCCTACAAACAACTCAGCCGTTGAGAAGAAACGCGTGATGACGGGCTTGCTGGCCAAGCACGGCCGCATCGACGCCGTGGTCACAGATGCCGGCGCGTATGACACCGCCGTCCTGGAGGCCTACAAAGAGGCCGGGATGAAGCTTCCGTACCTTGCGAATGCGAATTCCACAAACGGAGTTGCTTGTTCGTGGCAGAAGGAGAACTTCCCTCTGTTCTCGTGGGATGGCTCCCAGTCGCTTGGCGTCGTCGCCTTCCGCCGCATGCTTGCCACCGTTACTGGTGCGACAACCTCGGAGCCTCTCGTAGTCAGGCCGTTTGTTTCCATCGACACGCTTGGTGGAGTGAACGCGAAGTGCGATTCCTCGATGTCGCCTGACGTGGATTGGTCGGTTTCTCTGACCGAGACAGAACTCCGAAAAGTGCACGGCTAGTCATGATGGGTCAACACTTGACTGAGGTGGCCGGCACACGCACAACAGCCGCACTCGATATCCGCTCAGTAACACGTGAGTTCCCCGGTGTCATCGCCCTTGCAGATGTGGATCTCCGGGTGGAGTTCGGCGAGATCCATGGGGTCATCGGTGAAAACGGCGCTGGAAAGTCCACGCTGATGGCAATTGCGTCCGGCGCATTGGAAGCGAATTCCGGCGACGTCATAATTGATGGTGTAACGCTTGACAATGCTGATCCCCAGGCTGCCCGAGCTCTGGGACTGGCGATCGTGCGCCAAGAACCAGCCCTGCTGCCCGACCTGTCGGTGGCCGAGAATCTCTACCTGGCCGTTCAACCATCACTCCGACCTGCTGCGGGTGACATCCTGACATGGGCAAATAGGCAGCTGAAACAATGGGGAGACGGACTCTCATTTGATGCCAGCGATCGAGTGGAACAGCTCCAGCCTCAGCAACGATTCATCGTCGAGATTTGCAGAGCTCTGAGCCAGGATCCGCAGGTACTGGTCCTCGACGAACCTACGGAGCACCTGCTACGACCGGAAGTGGAAATCCTCTTTCAACACGTGCGCGCTCATGCTGCCAAGGGACGCGCGGTCGTCTACATCTCGCACCGCATCAACGAAGTGAAAGAGATTACGGACCGACTAACGGTTCTTCGAAACGGACGGACAGTCGGCACTTCTGTCACGCAGGAATGCACGACAGATCAGATCGTCAACCTGATCATCGGACGCGACCTAGACGTGTTTTTCCCGGACAAGACCGAAGCGCTCCGCTCCTCAAACATCCTAAAACTCGAAAATTTCCACACACGGGGCCTTCATCCCTCTAACGTCACCTTCAAGGGCGGAGAGATCGTTGGCCTTGCAGGTATCGACGGGAACGGACAGCGAGAATTCCTCAGAAGCCTAGCCGGTATTGCACGGTCCCGAGGAGCCATCGAAATCGGCGGGCGTCGGATCGAGCGTTACGGACACCGGTCTGCTGTGGCCAACGACGTTGTTTATGTCCCCGGTGACAGGCACAACGAAGGAATCCTGACAGGTTTGTCAGTCCGGGAGAATCTCTCGCTGAGAAACTTCAAGTCTCTGGGAACAGCTGGCTGGGTCAGCGCCAGGGCAGAAACAACCATGGCAGAGCGAATCATTCAGGACTACGCGATAAAAACGCCGTCAACCGAAACTATGATCGATTCCTTGTCCGGAGGCAACCAGCAAAAAGTCTTGATCGGCAGTGCGCTCGCCCGGGGTCCCAAGGTACTGCTCGTCGACGAGCCCACCCAAGGCGTCGACATCGGAGCAAAAAGCGAAATTTATGCCCTGATGAGGGCCGCCGCAAACGAAGGCGCCATTGTCATCGTCTGGTCCTCTGATGCCAGCGAGCTCGCCGGCATCTCCGATCGCGTCTTGGTCTTCTCTAGGGGCCAAGTGGTTCGCGAAATTATTGGAGACTCAATCTCTGAACGCGAAATCACCCAGGCCGCCTTGACGTCGGACGTCGAACGGGGCCGTGAAGCTTCCGCACGTCGAAGATTGCTTCTTTGGCTAGCGGGCGATCACGCACCATTGTGGGTTGTGAGCCTAATCATCGCCGCCATGGCACTCGTCGGGGTCACGGCGAACCCGTTGTTTCTGGGTGCAAACAACATAGGTGGAATCTTGGCGCTGACCGGGGTCCTTGCACTTGTTTCGTTCGGGCAACTGCTAGTCCTGCTGACAGGCGGAATCGATCTTTCAACGGGGCCTCTAGTTGGCCTTGTTGCGATTATTGCTTCCTTCTATCTTGTTGACGGGGCGTCCTTGGTCGAGTCGGCAAGCGGCTGGCTGATTATTTTCGGAACCGCACTGTTGGTGGGCTTTGTCAATTGGGCCCTTATCGATCTTGTACGGTTGAGTCCGATCGTAGCGACGCTAGTGACTTATATGGCGATCCAAGGGGTTTCATTCATCTTTCGCCCGAGCCCTGGCGGCTTCATTAGCAGTTCAGTTACGGATCCAATTTCGGCGGTTGTGGGGCCAGTGCCGGTGACCTTCGTTGTTGTGTTGGCGATGGGCATTGGGCTGAACGTCGCACTCAAACGAAGCCGCCCGGGCGTCTCTTTGCGAGCCGTCGGATCCAAGGAGGAAGCTGCCCGCGTAAACGGCTTGAGCCCGAAGCGGGTGCGGATGTGGGCCTACCTCGGGTGCAGCCTTCTAAGCGCACTTGCCGGAATTTTATTCATGGCACAGACCGCGACGGGGGACGCGAGGGCAGGATCAGGGCTGACGCTTCTCGGTATTACGGCGGCCGTAGTCGGCGGTGCGAGCATCTTTGGCGGGCGCGGGTCCTTCATTGGCGTACTTCTTGGAGCCCTTATGGTGCAAATGATGAATTCACTAACTGTCTTTCTACGGTTTTCGCCCGATTGGCAGTACTACCTCGTTGGAGCGATGACTCTGGGCGCTGTTGCTTTGTACTCCATCGCTCGGCAACGTGCAGCTTCCCGCCATTGATGAAGGATGACCACACAATGAAAATGATTCCAGGGCCCTCCCGCGAAAAAGTCACTTCAATGGCTGAGACAGCACCGCTGACCTCACCGTCATGGACCTCACGTGCTTTGCAGGCACAGGCAGTACCCATAGGTGTGGCCACTGTAGTGCTAATTCTTGTAGCCTCGATCTTTGTCCCACAAGTGCTCACACCGGCATCGCTTGTCGCAGTGATCATTCCCGCTGCAATCATGGCTATAGCCGCGATCGGTCAAACCCTGGTCGTGCAGCAGAAAGGAATCGACCTCTCCGTTGGAGGTTCGATGACTCTATCTGCCGGCATTGTAGCGACAAGCACCGCCAATGGTCAGTCAATTTGGCTCGGACTCGTTTTGGCTACTATTGCAGCGGTCGTTGCCGGCGTAGCAAACGGACTGCTGGTGACCCGCTTGCATATCACGCCGATTTTGGCGACGCTAGCCTCCAATTCTCTCCTCATCGGCGCCGTTTGGACTGTTTCCAACGGCAATGCACAAACAACACCCGACGCATTGAGGGCGGTAGCTACGGGTTCTGCAGCCGGTCTCCCGTTCATTGGTTGGATCGCCATAGTTCTCGTTGCCGGATCGTCGTTTGTGATGGCCAAGAGCGTGTATGGACGAAGGTTCACAGCCGTTGGCGCCGCGCCAGAAGCAGCCCGAGCAAGCGGAACAAGCGTGGAAGTCCATGTTGTCTCGGCCTATGTAGCTTCCAGTATTTCCGGGGCGTTGGCGGGATTGTTGCTAGCGGCCTACGCGGGGCAGGCAACTTACGACCTGGGGAACAGCTATATGTTGTCCATTGTCGCAGTTGTTGTCATCGGCGGGGCAGTGTTGTCCGGAGGCAGGGGCAGTATTACCGCGACGGCCATCGCTGGCGTCTTGTTAGCCCTAGTCGTCCAGATGGTCTTGACGCTCGGAGCCCCGCCTTCGACTCAGCTATTGGTCCAAAGTATCGTGCTGGGGCTGGCCGCAGTTGCCCGTTTGGTGCCGTGGACCCGATTCGTGCGGAGGTGATCGTATCCTTGCGGCACAGGCTTCAGACATCGGCGGCACTATCGCGGCCACTGGCATAGCGATGGATCCCCCACGGTTCCTGTCGAGGTTGCCCTGCTGGCCACCTCGATTTGTCGGCTCGTCCTCGAAACCACCATGTGCGGCTAGGAGTATGTTCAATATGATGGGTGCGTCGTTACGCCGTTAACTTGTGGAGACGGATGGCCGTTTCCGGGGTCGGCAGGAGTGCCATCTCGACCTGCATAATCAGTGGACTATCAACCAATCATTCGGTAGAATGCGAACGGCCGGATGACTCACAAATTGTCTCCGCACACGGCGAAACGAAGGGCTAGGCTATGACATCTGTAGAAGTAATAGCGAAACGGCCACCAGCCGCGCGCAAAACGCAGCGGCGCAACCGGGACCAGGTGGTCCTGGAAGAGGCCATCCATGTGATCTCCGAGCGGGGTTACGCGGGCACCTCAATTCAAGAAGTTGCGGATCGAGTAGGCGTCCTCAAAGGCAGTCTCTATCACTATTTCTCCTCCAAGGAGGAGTTACTTTTTAGAATTCTCGAGCAGTCGCACAAAGAGACCACGGATATTGCGGAGGAGGTTGCCCAGCTGGGCCTCCCCCCTTTGGAGGAGCTCCTTGAGTACTTGAAGCGTTCCAGTCTTTGGTATATCGCCAATGTCCAGCGCGCAAACATCTTCTTCACGGAGATGCGGAATCTAACCGGGGACAGGCTAGCAGAGGCCAAGACTTGGGGGCGTTACTTCGAGTCCCATATCCAGAGGTTAGTGACGTCCGCGCAGGAATCCGGAGAAATTCGTAGCGATCAGGACCCCAGGCTTATCACTCGATTCGTCATCGGGGCCGTAAATAACGTACGAGATTGGCCCAGCCGCTCCGGTAAAAAGTTCTCAGCTACGGACATTGCAGAAGCGCTCGTTGCTTTGGTGAGAAATGCAGTTGCGCCCTGAGGAAACCTCGTGGCAGTTGCCGGGGCGAGTTCCGTAAGCGGAACTCGAATGTCTTTTCTTGGGCCGTCACCGTTTCGTCGTGCCTTCATGAATCGATCCGATGCCATTGGTCAGGCGAATTCGCACCTCGCAAGCGAATGTGCCAACTGGGCTGGCACAGCAGTTCCAGGAGCCCTCAAGTCGGCGGATCAGGACGCTTGACCAGCCCCCCCCCACTCCCCTGATCCGCTGGCCGCTAACCTCCAGGTGAAGCCGCGTACCGCTGCCAAGCGTTTAGTCCGGGTTGGTAATTTCACGCGGCGGTGGTCCTTTGACGTCGGATACGTCCCAATTGCATCCGACTGTACGATGACATCGAGTTGTTGATGCCGCACCCAGATTCACAGGCCACTTAGCGATCTACGACTCGTGGACTGTATTTATGCCTTCGGAATCCTATATGCGGGCTCGAAACTCTAAGCGACCCTGCTGAATGCTGGTTTGGAGGCGGTGCTGTCGCAGGCGACACGGCTTTGGCCCCTCAACCGTTTGCGTTGAATGTCGGCCACGCTGCAGCTCGTTAGTTTTGAAGTGCCCCTGATTAAAGGTCGCACGGTCCTCGATTTGCCTGGAGCTCGCCATGTCGTGGAACCAATTTCGCCAAATCGGGGACAAGGTGCTATCAATAGATTGACCAAACGTTTGGTTGCTTAGCTTCCTGTAGGGAAATCGAACTTTGAAGGGTTCGACGTATGGCCTGGGCCATTAACAACAGTGGAACTCGCAACCTGCGTGGACCGAAGGTCGGTAAATTAGCCCAAGGCTTTTGCCGCCGCAGATGACATTGCCGTTAATCGCGTGAAGGGTGTTTCCATGGCCTCAGCAGTAGCAGGACCGCAGGCA